>NZ_JXYC01000042.1:0-1180 GCF_000967665.1 Marinomonas sp. S3726
GCATCCGTAGCTTCGGTGTACAGTTTAGCCCCGTTATATCTTCCGCGCAGGCCGACTCGACTAGTGAGCTATTACGCTTTCTTTAAAGGATGGCTGCTTCTAAGCCAACCTCCTAGCTGTCTAAGCCTTCCCACATCGTTTCCCACTTAACTGTAACTTTGGGACCTTAGCTGACGGTCTGGGTTGTTTCCCTTTCCACGACGGACGTTAGCACCCGCCGTGTGTCTCCCGTAATTGCACTCATTGGTATTCGGAGTTTGCATGGGGTTGGTAAGTCGGGATGACCCCCTAGCCCAAACAGTGCTCTACCCCCAATGGTGAGATACGAGGCGCTACCTAAATAGCTTTCGAGGAGAACCAGCTATCTCCGAGCTTGATTAGCCTTTCACTCCTATCCACAAGTCATCCCCGCATTTTTCAACATACGTGGGTTCGGTCCTCCAGTTAGTGTTACCCAACCTTCAACCTGCCCATGGATAGATCGCCCGGTTTCGGGTCTATTCCCAGCAACTATACGCCCTATTAAGACTCGGTTTCCCTACGGCTCCTCTATGCGATTAACCTTGCTACTGAAAATAAGTCGTTGACCCATTATACAAAAGGTACGCAGTCACGGAACAAGTCCGCTCCCACTGCTTGTACGTACACGGTTTCAGGATCTATTTCACTCCCCTCACAGGGGTTCTTTTCGCCTTTCCCTCACGGTACTGGTTCACTATCGGTCAGTCAGGAGTATTTAGCCTTGGAGGATGGTCCCCCCATATTCAGACAGGATACCACGTGTCCCGTCCTACTCGATTTCATTAAAAGGGCATTTTCGTATACGAGGCTTTCACTCTCTACGGCGGCACTTTCCAGAGCCTTCTACTAACACCAATCTAACTTAAGGGCTAATCCCCGTTCGCTCGCCGCTACTTAGGGAATCTCGGTTGATTTCTTTTCCTCCGGGTACTTAGATGTTTCAGTTCCCCGGGTTCGCCTCGTATGGCTATGTATTCACCATACGATACCCGCAAGCGGGTGGGTTTCCCCATTCGGACATCTCGGGATTAACGCTTGTTTATCAACTCCCCCGAGCTTTTCGCAGATTACCACGTCCTTCATCGCCTCTGACTGCCAAGGCATCCACCGTGCACGCTTGGTCACTTGACCATATAACCCAAAAGGGTCTATATACCAA
>NZ_JXYC01000043.1:0-48955 GCF_000967665.1 Marinomonas sp. S3726
TGGTTCAGGTTCTTCTGGTTCGGGCTCTACACCTACAACAGCACCTTTAGCTATTAGCAATTTAAGACTGAGTGTTTCTGGAGAAGATGCTTTCACTTTCAGATGGACTGATGTTGATGGGGCAACATATTACAATCTTTGGGAAAATATAGATGGTAAATCCAACTATACTCGTGTTGGTTCAGGCATTTCACCTAGCCGAGTTGGATATGATGACCCTTACAATTATACCGCACTAGTATCTGCACGATTAAACGCTTTATTCATCGTACAAAGCTGTAACGATATTGGCTGTACTAGTTCTACACCTCTATCTGTAAGTGATTTTTATGTACCAGTAGAACCCTTTAAGCTCACTTTCTCCCAAACTAAAAGCTTTGATTTTACTTGGCCTGCTAAAGATGGCGCTACCCATTACAAGTTAATGGAAAATGCGGATGGTAATTCAGGATTTATTCAAGTCGGCGAAAATATAGCAAGTGACACATTCACTTACAGCCATATAGTGCCTTTATATGCTCGCATGAATACACAATATATACTTCAAAGCTGTAATGATAGTGCCTGTACTGATTCAAACACAATCTCAGTCAATGATAACTTAGCTGCTAGTATTGGTTATTTTAAAGCAAGTAATGCAGATTCTTTTGATAGTTTTGGAGATAGTATTGCATTATCTGCTGATGGAAAGACCCTTGCTGTTGGAGCCGCTCATGAAGACAGCTTAGCTACAGGTATTGCCAGTAATCAAGCAGACAATAGTGCAGAGACAGCAGGTGCCGTATATATTTTCAGCCTCAGTAACAATATTTGGACTCAGCAAGCCTATATAAAAGCAAGTAATACAGACTATAGCGATTATTTTGGTAGTAGCCTTGCGCTGTCATTCGATGGTAATACTCTTGCTGTCGGTTCCTACGCTGAAGACAGTAATGCTACTGGAGTCAATGGAGATCAAGCTAATAATAGTTTCCAAAACTCCGGAGCTGTATATGTATACACTCGAGACAATTCTTTTAATTGGGCTCAGCAAGCTTATATAAAAGCCAGCAATACAGGAAGAACTGATTTTTTTAGCAAAAGCATCAGTCTATCTGCTGATGGTAATACCCTTGCTGTAAGTGCTCAAAACGAAGGTAGTAATGCTACAGGAATAAATGGGGATCAATTTAATAACAATGAATTTTATTCCGGCGCTGTTTACGTTTATATACGAGATAATACTGAAACATGGAGTCAGCAAGCTTATATAAAAGCGAGTAATACAAAATATTCTAGTTATTTTGGTAATAGTGTCTCCTTATCCCTTGATGGAAATACTTTAGCCGTTGGCTCTTTAGAAGAAAGCAGCAATGCTACAGGCATTAATGGTGATCAAAACAACTATGATGCCTCAGAATCTGGAGCTGTTTACGTATTTACACGAAGCAACTCAGTTTGGAGTCAACAAGCTTATTTGAAAGCAAATAATACAGATGCATTTGATTATTTTGGTTATCAAGTGGCATTATCAAAAAATGGTAATACTCTAGCAGTAAGTGCTCATCGTGAAGATAGCAATAGCGTAGGTATAAATGGAGATCATTCCAACAATGATGCTGTAGATTCTGGTGCAGTCTATATTTTCACTCGTAACAATACATCATGGATTCAAGAAGCCTATATAAAAGCAAGCAATACAGGTAGTGTCGATCTTTTTGGTATAAGTCTCGCTCTATCATCTAATGGAAATACACTAGCTGTTGGGGCTCTTAATGAAGATAGTAATTCAATAGGTATAAATGGCGGTCAAGCTGATAGCAATGAATCTGATACTGGCGCTGTTTACACCTTCACTCGAGTTGGGTCTAATTGGACTCAGCAAGCTTATATACATTCAAGCAGACCAAGAAGTTTCAGCAAATTTTCCACAAGTCTCGCTTTATCTGCTGATGGAAAAACATTAGCCGTTGGAGCAACTTCAGAAAACGGAAAAGGGACTGGAGTGAATTCTAACCCTACTGAATACAACCTATATAGTTCAGGTGCAGTTTATCTTTATTAATAATGTTACCTAAGAACTTTGATTATCCGACAAACTGGCATCCGTACTCATTGCCACGGCTGAGCCACCCATTAAGGTTGGGGTGAGTTTGGCCTTTAACCGCTGGATAATTTGGTCGCTTAGTTCTTGATCGTAACTTGGGTTACCTGTTGGCGTTAGGTGAATCACTGGCGCAAAGTTCACTGAGGTTTGCTTAGTATTACTTTGCTGTTGTGCAAGCTGATTAGCTGGCCCGTTTGTACTGGCATTGGCTATGGGTTGAGCGGTTTTGTCTTCTGACACCCAGTTAGGGAGCTGCTCGCCTAGCCAATTGCTTAAGCGGTTTAGGGTGTTTGGTGCGGTTGCTTTGGCTTGCTGGTTTTCGTCTTCGTCATCATTAAAAAGACGACCAACCTTACCGCCTGCCCACTCACCTAATGCGCCACCACCTAGGCCACCGACAATAGAACCGAGCACACCACCAACTGCTGTACCGATAATAGGCACGACTGATCCAATGGCCGCGCCTGCCATTGCCCCTGCGGCTGCACCACCTAGGCCACCTGCCATGTCGCCTGCTGTGGCTCCGATTTGTTCGTTGTCGCCTTCTGATATGGCTGAGGTTAAAGCTGCACCTGAAAAGGCAATATCTAGCGGACGAAAAAGTTTGCCTGCGCCTTTCATCATGCCTGCCATAGGCAAGACTTCGGTTAGGCTACCTGCTGCCCCTGCGATATCAGCACCCGCCATGGCGATGTTGCTTAAATCCATACCGCCTGCATTAGCAGCACCAGAGAAAAGCGACAAGGCCGCACCGCCATCCAAGCCAAGCCAAGCCAAGAGAAATACCAAGAAAGTAAGTAATCATTCCTAGAAAACCGCCAATAAAAACGGTGATAAGCAATTGAATTAATGAGAATTTTCTAGGATCTTGCTGAATTCGAATAAGGTACTTAACTGCACCACCAATACTTGCAACCACCATAGCTAACGCAATTTCAAACAGCTCATCTGGCAAGATCTTCATAGGTTTGTGATATCCAGAAACGAAAAAGCCCCGCTGAATAGCGAGGCTAGAATTAAAAAAGGCCCACATACCTGTGAGCCTTTAAAAGGGGATCGCCGTCGAACACATATATGACAGCTTGAACAAAATGTAACCGCTAATTCCTAAGGTTGCAATACCCCTCGCGCGTATTTCTTCAATTTCCTTCTCTCCTTACAAAACGGAAATTAACCCTCTAACCATCTGATTATTAATAATTTTTCATACCTAATACAAAAAGCCTTGGGCGGCATACGGGCGGAAAATAGAGTGTATTTTTATCAATTAAATTGTGCTTTATTCGTAATAGTTGTAACTAACCTATGACTATTTAGGAGTAATTGAGTTTTCTCAAATCGAAAAAAAACAGCCGAGTGGCTGCTTTCTTATAATAACTATTAACGCAAAGCTAACCAGCGACGCTCGCTGCATCTGAGTTGAGCGTTTTGTTAGGCAATGGCCTGTTAATTACGATAGTGCCTGCTATAAAGTCATGTATAGCTCGGCGCTTTTTATTCGTTAGCATTACTATAAACTCACTCCAAACCCAAACATTCATAGCAATCGATACCAAGTTATACCAGCTTGGCGAGCGTTCTATGAGAACAAGAGAGCGTTCTTGCCAATTCATAGAGAAGTATTCGGTATCAGACATGCCTTGAGCAGCGAGAATCATTGGGATAGCCGAAAATATTGAAAGAACAAACAAGACAGAATACCTGAGAGCAGCTTCTCTATAACTAACATCGGAGCCGTCCAATTTAGTAATTTTTATTTTTAATATTAATTTACCGGGCGTTCCCCCATATCGCTTTACTAAATATACGTAAAACCATAATCCAAACAGCAAGTTTGGAATCAAATAGTACAGTTGGAACAGGCGAGACTGTTCATTGCCCCAAAATGTAAATGCAATTATAGGTGCCATAATTAGCGTATCTAGACAAAATGACCAAAATCTTTTCCAGAAACCTGCGTATTCCATACTACTTCCTATTATGTTCGATACTTATTTTATCTAACATTTTCATAATGCGCACGCTCGGTTTGCTAGGTTTATCCACCGCACTCAAAACGTCACATCTGCTTAATTAATTTGAGAAAGGCTATTTATCAACTGAAAACCTTCCTGGCTAAACGCGTATACGCGCTATCTCAATTCCTAATTACTCTTGTTGGGTACTGTTATTTTCGCACCCTTCTCATAACTTATTGATTCTACATATTTTAAAAATAGGCACAATGACAAAGCGTGCCATATCACAGATATCTATAGTGCTAAAGCGTGCCAAATTTATTAACAATTTAGTAATTTGAAAATAAACTCTATATACAGCTAGTTTTATCAGAGATTCCCTTCTCACTTTACAAAACGGAAATTAACCCTCTAACCATCTGATTATTAATAAGTTTTCATGCCTAATACAAAAAAGCCTCGGGCGGCATACGGGCGGTAAATAGAGTGTATTTTTCGCACAAAATTAGTAATAGCTGAATCTAACCTTCACCAATTTAGAGTTAATTGAGCTATCTCAAGGCCAAAAAAAGCAGCCTATTGGCTGCTTCCGAATCATATGCATTAATGCCTGCATCAGCAGGTTTACTTTAAATTGATAGGCTGAAGCAGAAGCGGCTTAAAACAACTCCGGTGTAAATAGCTGCTTGGTATTATTTCGCATAGACAGCAATAAGATTGGCCCAATGTCCACCAGGAGCACAGCCTGAATAAACCGCTGTAATAGTTGTATTAGTTGCCTTTGCAGCCAATATTGTTGATATTAATACTTGTGAAGCACTATGAGATCCAATCCAACCATTATAAGAAGAGCACTCATTAATTGCATTAGAAGATCCATTTCTTAGCTTTATTGCAAATTTTCCAGAAGTATCTGCATATACTTCACTAACGACACCATCGTCTGCTGAGTCAGCGTAAGATGATATTGAAACAAAAAACATCATAAAAATAATTAAAACTCGCATTTTTCCCTCTTATTTTTAGATCCTAAATTTAAAATTCATAGCCTCATTTATACGATATATTTATCATACAAAAAGCACTAAATTTAATGTATTTGGTCAAGGAAGGCTGTTTGCATATTTGACCCATCTTGGCTTATCGCATTTGAGTACGATCTTTAACAGTTGATCTTACATGTTTTTATGACCACATCTAGCTTTTTTTATATAGATACTGAAGAGCAGCTTTTCGATTAAAATCAGCCTTACATTTTAGAGATTTCCTTCTCTTCTTACAAAACGGAAATTGATACGCTAAACATCTGATTATGAATAGCTTTTCATGGCTAGCTCTAAAAGTCGTGGGCGGCATAGGGGCGGTAAATAGAGTAGGTTTTCTCATAATTTGGTAATGCTTCTACCTGACATTTCACTCTTTGGTAGTAACTTACGGCCAATAGTTGAATGAGTGCACACGAATTTAGAAAAACCGAGTCATTATCTAGCGCTTACCTCGCCAAATAATGAAAAGGCCAGATATAACAATTAACGCCGATCCGATCAACATTGCTGGTGTAAGAGCTTCACCAAATAGCAGCAGACCCAAAGCAGTACCAAACAGAAGTCGGATATACCTAAACGGTGTAACTGCGGAGACTTCTCCTGTTCTCATCGCTTTCATCAAACAATAATAAGCTAGTACACCAAATATGATAGCGCCTAAAAGCGACAAAGATACCTCAGTTTTAGGAATAACAAACGGATCATCAGCCCAAATGGAGTAAAGCACTCCTGCTATGAGAACCGATACAAACCCATAAAGTCCAAGAAGTGATGTACCAATAGTTGCAGGTGCCACCCGACTTGCGAGATCACGACCAGCAAAGCAGATCATTCCGAGTATTGCGAGTAAAGACAACTCAGAGAAACCTTCAGTACCTGGTTGAACTATTACTATTACACCCAGCAGCCCAGTAACAATGGCCGCCCACCTGCGCATCCCAACTTTTTCACCCAATACCAGAACGGCACCTGCAACCACAACGAGAGGCGTTGCTTGCAAGATTACCGTAACCAAAGATAATGGGATTAAGGCGAGCGCAAGCACATAAAACAGACGTCCTGTTACCTCGAAGCCAACTCTTATCAGCATTGACCGAGATAAAATTTCTGGGATAAACAGAGGCTCACGATTTAAAAACAACAGAGCTGCATAAACCAACATACCACCCAAACCGAAAATGGCGAGCACCTCACCAATCGGAATACTCTTAGTTGCCACTTTAACAAAAGCATCTTCTATCGCGAATGCCCCCATAGAGGTAATCATCCAAAGAGCACCAATTAGATTTTGCTTATGTATTTCCGAGCTGCTTGTTACCTCCAACCCTCTTGATTCCAAAAGATAATTCCTTGTTGTATAACTTTGATTTTAATTTCGTTTTGATGAGGTCAATAATATAAATATATGATTATAAATCATTTTTCACAAAAGCTAGTAGACAATAAATAAAACACCTTTATTAGTTTTTAATCAGTATAAATTGAGCTTTATAAGTAAAAAAACAGCCTATTAGCTGCTTTTTTATTATGCTTTGAAACGAGTAACACTTTAATTACTTCACAAAATTTCTAAACTAACTAACCTTTCACCTTTATGAATAACATCATTGCTACCTATAGATATATTTGTAGCAATCAGACCATTTAAACTGCCTGTCATAAAGAAGTATTCATCATCAACATACCCTCTACGGATACATTCCAATACTCCTTTCTTGAGAATGTCTTTTTTCTCCTCAAAAAAATCAGAGTTGCAGCCTAAATAATGGGTTATTTCTTTTGCATTCCCATTCTCTAATTTAAAGTCTTCTGATACCGCATGACTCGACACAGAAATACCATAATTAAAATAAAAGTCGCAGGCATTACAGCTACTATCATTGATTTTAGGGCGTAATATCTCAATTGAAGCTAGTGGCTGGCAAAAATCAGTAGACTGTTTAACATCAGAAATTGATTTTGGTACACAACATTGATAACAAATTTCTACTTCTATCCCTAACAATTCTTTCTGGGATAAAGACACATCATGGCTTTTAAAGAGCTGGAAATCAAAAATGGGTGAAAGTATTAAAACACCTGAATCGTCTACAACTTTCCACCCTTTGATTTCTGCACCTTTACTCGTTAATTCGGCAATTAACAAATCTTGGGCTCGACATATTTCATCATAATCATCACTGATAGAATCGAAAGAACCACTCTTAAATTCTTTTAAAATTGCTGAATACTCTACAAAGTCCATTGGACTACCTTTTATAAATTATTAATGAGCATACTCTAATTACTTAAGAAGATGCAGCTGCTTTCAAAGCATTGTTATTACTTACGGATTCTACATGCTTTTTATTATGTCTCAACAAAAACGCCCCAGCATTTCTGGGGCGTTTTTGTTGTTCACCCGCGCTAATAAACTTTGCTGTACATGTGTGCGAACTGTAGGTGTTCTCGGGCGTCGCCGTATAGTCTGTGGTTGGTTATTTTGAGTATTGGGAAGATGGTGTCGTTGAAGTCTCTTTTCATTGCGGTGATGTGGGAGTGGATGAGTTTCATTCTATATTCGTAGTACTCTACCCTGCGTTCCATTGACGCGACATATTCGTTGGTTGGGTTGTCTGCCCTGCCTAGGTACTCCCCTTCTAACGCAGTTTGAATGAAGATTAAGCCTTGCTCTAATTGAGCAGGGGGTTGCTTGATCCAGTTTGCTCACACCAAGGTGTTTATTCACCTCTTTACCGATTTTTACGCGCTCAATACTCATATGGTTTTTAGAACGCTTGTTAGCTAACGCTAAGATATTACCTTCAAGCAAGTTGGTCATGGTTCTGGTCGCTTCATTGTTTTGATTAGAGCAAGAAAGCTCAGAACGAGAAAGCGCATCAGCCAAGATCTCTTGTGCTTACTCTTCCTTATTGATCAGGGTGACAAGCTCTGCACTGACTCTTGCCATAAAACTCTTTCGTCCTTCTGTCACATGATTAACAAACGTCTTCTCTGTCATCGAACTGTGTGCTGATCCTAATCTTAGTTGTGCCGTATAGGTTGGCAGTATTGCGGTTAGATTGGCAAGATGCAAAGCTGCCAATCGGGTTAGCGGGGTTGGTTGAAGATGATGGATAAAGCCCGTGTTTTAAGACGCCCTTCGGGGCTTTTTTTATGCCTAAAAACAGGTAAAACCGAGACTTTGCGAAAGGAGGTGTGGAAATATTTTGGAAATAAATTGGAAATAAATCCAAAAAAAAAGACCTAGAAACTAACCTAAGTCTTTGTATTCACTTATAAAATAAGTGGTAGGTCTGGGCCGATTTGAACGGCCGACCTCACCCTTATCAGGGGTGCGCTCTAACCAACTGAGCTATAGTCCTATAAACTTGATTGCGAGAATTATACCTATGCAAAATAGCTTGGCAAGCTTTATGCCTAATTTTTATTTAAGCGTTTGATATTGTTCAGCTATTTTTGTTTAAAATTCGTTATCTTGCCATTAGTTTTATATACCTGAACCATGGGACCAATCATGAACATAGTCGGGTAATTCTGACTCTTTTGGTACTGGCGTCGATTTGCCATTTTCCCCTATGGCGACAAACTTAAAAACGCCTTCGGTTACTTTTTCTCTTGTGCCGATGCGATTTCGTCTCACCCAAGCTTCAACTAAGATTTCCATTGAAGAGCGCCCTACTTTTATCACACTGGTGTAGACACCTAAAATATCACCAACTTTAACGGGTCGAATAAAGCTCATACGGTCAATTTCGACTGTGACAACTCGGCTTTGTGCTCTTTGTCCTGCACATATACCGGCTGCGATATCCATTTGAGATAACACCCAACCCCCAAATATATCGCCTGCTGGGTTAGTATCTCCTGGCATGGCAACAGTACGTGTCGTTAGCCTTCCTTTTGTTTCTTCTGTCTCTGTTTGATCTGACATTGTCTGCCTTTCTCTGTCTGCTTATTTTTCACTTCCTTGTTTAGTATTGTCCAAATTTATATTTATTCGAGCTTATTGCCGAATTAGGTAATAAGTGGGTGTTTAAAGCTCACCCACTTCTTTCAATTTTTTCTGTAAAGCTCGTATCTGATCTCGGTAACCTGCTGCAAGTTCAAACTTAAGATTCTCTGATGCTTCTACCATTTCTTTTTGAAGGTTCACTATAGCTTTACGAGCATCTGCCACATCATCCATACTTTCTACTTTGTAATCAGCAGAGGTTTCCGCCACTTTTTTGGCTTTACTCTGCCTACCTTTACCTGCACCTGGGTTATATGAACCTTCCATAATATCTTGTACGGACTTAGATACCCCTTTAGGCACTATGCCATGCTCTTCATTATGAGCAATCTGCTTAGCACGACGCCTATCTGTTTCTGCCATGGCACGTTCTATTGAACCAGTAATTTTATCGGCATATAAAATAGCGCGTCCGTTAATATTACGAGCTGCACGACCTATGGTTTGTATCAGTGACCTTTCGGAACGTAAGAAGCCCTCTTTATCTGCATCTAAGATAGCAACTAAACTTACTTCGGGTATATCTAAACCCTCACGGAGTAAGTTAATACCCACTAACACATCAAACTCACCGAGCCTTAAGTCACGAATGATCTCAACTCGCTCTACCGTATCTATATCAGAGTGAAGATAACGTACGCGAACTCCATGCTCATAAAGGTAACTAGTTAGATCTTCTGCCATACGCTTGGTTAAGGTCGTGACAAGGACACGTTCACCGTTTGGAACACGTTTGTTAATTTCTGATAAAAGATCATCAACCTGAGTGGCAACAGGTCGTATTTCTACTGGAGGGTCAATCAAGCCAGTCGGCCTTACGATTTGTTCAACAACCCAATCTTGGTGTTCTGCTTCATACTTACCAGGCGTTGCCGATACCAAAATAGTTTGCGGTTTAATTTGCTCCCACTCTTCAAAGCGCATAGGTCGATTATCTAATGCTGATGGCAAACGAAACCCATATTCCACAAGGCTCTCTTTACGAGATCGGTCACCTTTGTACATGGCACCGATTTGAGGAACTGTCACGTGAGATTCATCAATAACCAAGAGTGCATTTGCAGGTAGATAATCAAATAAAGTGGGCGGTGGTGAACCTTCTGGTCGACCTGACAAATATCGAGAGTAGTTTTCTATACCAGAGCAGTAGCCTAGCTCTTGCATCATTTCTAAGTCATAACGGGTTCTTTGCTCTAAACGCTGTAACTCAACTAATTTGTCTAGGGATTTTAGCTGTTGTAAACGCTCATCAAGCTCAACTTTAATACGTTCGATGGCATCCATTACGGTTTCTCTTGGTGTGACGTAATGGGTTTTCGGATAAATAGTCAGCCTTGGGACTTTACGAATCGTTTTATTCGTTAGCGGGTCAAAGAACGAGAGGTTTTCGATTTCATCATCAAAGAGCTCAATTCTTACCGCAGTGTCTTCTGAATCAGCGGGGAATACATCAATCACATCCCCTCGCACTCTAAAGTTGCCGCGTTCGAACACCACATCATTACGGCTATATTGCAGCTCGGCAAGGCGCCTTAAGATATCCCTTTGATCAATACGATCACCTCTGTCTAGGTGCAACATCATTTTTAAATATGACTGAGGGTCTCCCAATCCATATATGGCAGATACAGTCGCCACTATGATCACATCTTCACGCTCTAATAAGGCTTTCGTCGCGGAAAGTCGCATTTGCTCTATGTGTTCATTTACCGAAGCATCTTTTTCGATAAAAGTATCTGAGGCGGCTACATAGGCTTCTGGCTGGTAGTAGTCATAATAAGAAACAAAATATTCAACCGAGTTATTAGGAAAGAACTCTTTAAACTCACCATAAAGTTGAGCTGCAAGTGTTTTGTTATGGGCCATAATGATAGTAGGCCGTTTCGCTTTCGCGACCACATTAGCAATGGTAAAGGTTTTACCAGAGCCTGTTACCCCTAACAAAGTCTGATGAGCAAGACCGGCTTCTATCCCCTGGGAAAGCTTTTCTATCGCTTTTGGTTGGTCTCCTGCAGGAGAGAATTGCGATACAACTTCAAACTCTTTAGACACGGCGTTATTCCTAGCATTCTAATAATCACTGAATCTATCAGTTTAACAAAAACTGCTTAAGCTGACCGCAATGAGGAGAATTATTTCATCTTATATCAAAGGATTATTAGAACTTTTGAGAGTGGAGATGAATTTTAAAAAAAATAATATATACTATTTAGAAATAACCTTATTCCATTTAGAGATATATTATGAAAACCACTCAGGTTACCTCTTTTTTTGATCATGCAACCAATACTGTTTCCTACATAGTGACAGATAACAAGAGTCGTACTTGCGCCATTATTGACTCTGTACTGGACTATGATGCGGCATCGTCTCAGACTAGCACTCAATCTGCTGATGTACTTATTGAGCATATCAAGGAAAATGTACTCACACTGAAGTGGATTCTTGAAACCCACGTCCATGCGGATCATTTATCGGCAGCACCCTATCTGCAAGAGCAACTCGGTGGTCAGGTTGCTATTGGCCAAGAAATCACACAAGTACAAGGTATTTTTACTGATTTATTAAACCTCAAAGACACCTGTGCCACAGATGGCTCACAGTTTGACTTGTTATTAAGTGAAGGTGATGAACTCGCTCTAGGCGACACTCTCATTCAGGTACTACACACACCTGGCCACACTCCTGCCTGCATTAGTTATTATGTGGATGGTGCATGCTTTGTTGGCGACACTCTATTCATGCCAGATTATGGCACTGCTCGCTGCGACTTCCCCGGTGGAGATGCCAATACTTTGTATCACTCTATTCAGAAGATACTTTCTCTACCAGATGAAACACTTATTTTTACCTGCCACGACTATAAAGCAGAAAATAGAGATCACTATGCTTGGCAGTCTAGTGTACTAGAACAAAAACAATCAAATCTTCATATTAATCACAAGATTAATGAAGCTGAATTCACTCAGATGCGTAGCACTAAAGATGCAACATTGAATATGCCAAAGTTGATCTGGCCTGCGGTGCAAATCAATATGAGAGCAGGCAAACTACCTGAATCAGAAACCAATGGCGCGAGTTACTTGAAGATTCCAGTTAGTCATACAACTAAATAATATAGGGACTAAGTATGACTAAATTAGCTTATTGGATACCAGGTATCGACCAGATAAAACACTACAAGCGTAAAAACTTTGGTGCGGATTTAGTGGCTGGAAGTATCTTATCTATCATGCTGGTTCCCCAAGCACTTGCCTATGCATTATTAGCTGGTTTGCCACCAGAAATGGGCCTTTATGCCAGTATACTCCCTCTTTTCATTTATGCTTTTTTAGGCTCTAGCCGCACTATGGCTATTGGTCCTGCGGCCTTAATCGCCATGATGTCCGCATCCTTTAGCAGCCAATTCGCCTTACAAGGTACACCTGAATACAACACGATTGCGCTGATCCTAGCTATGCTATCGGGTGTCATTCTTTTACTACTAGGCTTTTTAAAACTGGGTTTTTTAGCAAACTTATTAAGTCACCCTGTCATTTCAGGTTTTGTCACAGGCTCTGCCATCATCATAGCGGCAAGTCAGATAAAACACTTTTTAGGGATTTCTGTATCAGGTGCCTCCTTACTTGAGATTATCGAGGGAACCTATTATCAGCTCGATAACATTAATCCAATTAGTTTGATCATTGGGCTAAGCTCCTTAATCTTGCTCCTTTTATTAAAACGCTATGCATCGAGGTTTCTAGAGGTATTGGGCTTATCAAAAGACACGTCTGTACTATTAAGCAAAGCTGGGCCTATTCTCGCCATTAGCTTATTTACTTTTATTAGCTATGAATTTGCCCTAGCCTCTCACAACCTTGCACTAGTTGGCACAGTACCCAGTGGTTTACCACTTTTATCCATGCCGGATTTTAGCTTTAATCTAGTATCAGATTTATTACCAGCGGCTGCTATTCTCGGTCTGGTCAGCTTTATAGAGTCCATTTCAATCAGCCAAGCCTTTGCTACACGAAAACGACAAAAGATTGATTCAAATAATGAATTAGTTGGTTTAGGCGGGGCAAATATCGTATCTGGATTAAGCGGTGGATTAGCTGTCGCGGGCAGTTTTTCACGATCAGCAATTAATGATGAAGCGGGTGCAAAAACACAGCTATCCGGTTTAGTCTCCGCAAGTTTTGTGCTTTTAACCCTCTATTTCCTAACTGATTTATTCTTCTATATGCCAAAGGCGGTACTTGCCTCAACTATATTATTAGCCGTATTCGCCCTGATTGATTTTAAAGCCATCATACATGCTTGGCATTACTCAAAACATGATGGTATTGCCATGCTAGGCACACTAAGCATCGTATTACTCTTTGGTGTCGAAACAGGTATTTTGGCAGGGGTTTGTCTATCTATCTTTCTCTTCCTTTGGCACACAAGTCATCCTCATATTGCCATTGTCGGCAACCTCACAGGCACTGAGCATTATCGTAATGTAGAGCGCTATGAAGTAGAGGTAGAGCCAAATATTCTCACCCTTCGCATCGATGAAAACCTCTTCTTCGCTAACTGTCGAACCCTTGAAGAAAAAGTCACTGAACTCATTTCCGAACGACCTGACGTCGAACATCTGGTACTCATGTGCAATGCCGTCAATATGATAGATATAAGCGCGCTGGAAAGTCTGGAGACCATGATGCAAAGATTGAAGTCAGCCAATATTGCTCTACATTTCTCAGAAGTTAAAGGCCCGATTATGGATAAACTTAGAGATACGCACCTAATATCCGAGTTAACAGGTGAAGTGTTTTTAACTCAGCATCAAGCGATAAAATCCATTAAGAATTAAGTATTTAAAAGAGGATAAAAACTAAAAAGCCCCCAAGCTCCTTGCCTGGAGCTTGGGGTAAAAACCCTAACGAGGAGACTATCTACATCAGTAGATAAACATAGAAGAGGTTCTTAGATTTATAAAGGTAAATCAGCCAATTTCTCTTCTTTATACTCCTCTCCTGGCCCAATCGATAAATAATCACGATTCTTTTTAAGTAAAGATGGTCCAATTCCTTTCACAAAAATAAGCTCATCAACTTCTGTAAAGGCGCCGTTTTCATTACGATATTCGACGATTGCTTGGGCTTTTTTACGACCGACCCCCGTCATAACAGCGGCAAACTGCTCTGCCGTTGCCGTATTGACGTCAAGAGGCGTTGCACTAAATGCTGGCGTAAAAACACACGAAAGTAGAAAAACTGATACCAAGAACATGGTTTTAAGAGAAGTACGGATATTACAAATATACGAGACGCACACAAGATTCATCATAGAAAACTCCTTTTTCTATTGATGGCACAAAGGCCTAGTTATCATAAATCATGAAGATTTACTGAGCTGATCAACCCCTTGTCAATCAGCCAGTTAACTATAATCTCTCTTACCGGATTCTCAAGTTGAGAAAAGTAATTTTGCTTATTTATTGACTAAACTTTGATTCACACTTGTTAGCACAGCTACTGGATCAGCCGCTTGAGTAATAGGACGGCCCATAACAAGATAGTGACTCCCCGCCGCCATTGCTTCTTGTGGTGTCATAATACGCTTTTGATCGCCTTGTTCTGCACCAACCGGACGGATACCTGGCGTAACTAAGGCGAAGTCTTTACCTAACGCTGTTGATAGCATTTTCGACTCTTGTGCTGAACACACAACCCCATCCATACCAGATGATTGAGCCAGTTTCGCCAAACGGCTTACATGCTCTTCAGGTGTTAAATCGATACCGATTTCAGCAAGATCAGATTGATCCATACTGGTTAATACAGTAACAGCGATCAATAAGGTCTTATCCTTACCTGATTGAGATGCGATAGACTCTAGTGCATTCGCTGAGGCTTCCATCATACGACGGCCACCGGTAGCGTGAACATTCACCATCCAAACATCCGCCTTTGCTGCAACACTCACTGCATTCGCGACCGTATTTGGAATGTCATGAAACTTAAGGTCTAGAAAAATATCAAAACCCAGTTTATGTAGTTCATCTAAAATAACAGGACCCGCTGTGGTAAAAAGTTCTTTCCCTACTTTCACTCTACATTGGCTAGGATCAAGGCGTTTAGCCATTTCAATTGATTGCGCCATGGTTGGGTAATCTAGAGCAACTACGATAGGAGATTGGCAGGTCATTTAGTATCCTCATACAAGAGATGTTAAAATTAACAGTATTACTTATTCGCCTTCTAAGCCGTGAATCGGTTTAACGGTTCCCCAACTTTTACAACTTGGACACTTCCAATGTAGTTGAAAACCCGAAAAGCCACATTGGCGGCAAAGGTATTTATGTTTGTTTTCTGTGAGTTGGTCTAGCAACTCATAAAGCACTTCAAGGTGCTCTTTGGCTTCATCAGTTGCTTCATTAAGTTGCATTTGAACCAGCTCACGAAAACCTTTAATCGTTGGGTGCTTGCGTAACTGATCGATCAGAAAGATCTCAGCATAATCTTTATTATCTTTCGATAGGCGCTGAGCTAACGCTAAAATAACAGTGGCTGATGGTGATGTTCTGTTTTGTTCTTGCAAAAACTTGGTAAAACCACTGTTACCCCAGACCTTTTCATAGCAATCTCTTAGCAAGTCTACGGTAATAGGAACAAAGTCTTTATCTTGATTAGCAACCTGCTTTAACTCTTTGATTGCGTCTCGATAACGCTTTTGCGCAATAAAAACATCGGCAGCCCCCATGCTCGCGCGAACACACTTCTCATCCATATCAAGTGCATTTTGATAATCTTGTAAGGCCTCTTTTGATTTATTCTTAGCATGCTTCTCATCTGCGATTTCACAATGAAAATGAGCAAGACGTTTAGCCAAAGCCTGCTTTTTATTCAGTTGATAAAGTTGATGGCCAATTTGTATTGCTTGATCCCAACTTTGCTCAAATTCATAAAGATCGACCAAAAGGGCTAATACAGTCGGCTGAAACTCTGTTTGTTTCGCCGCTATATTAAGTAACAGTCTTTCTGCTCTATCCAACAAACCTGCAGACATAAAGTCACTGGCTAGCTCAAGCTGCACCAAACGCATTTCACGGGGTGTGATTTCTGGACGAGCAAGAAGGTTTTGGTGAACATTGATGGCTTTTTCTATTTCACCTTTTTTACGAAAAAGATTTCCAAGGGTAAGGTGAATATCAAAGGTTTCTGAGTTAACTTGCAGCGAGTCGACAAAGGCATCAATCGCTTCAGAATGTTGGTTATTAAGTAAGTGGTTTAAACCACGAAAGTAATCTGGAGGTACAGCCAATTTACTTTTATCAACTGCAGACGAGTTCTTGCGTCGACCCATTATCCATCCGGCTAAAAGCGCAACGAATAGAACAATGAAAAGCAAAATCTCGGACAACCCTATTACTCCCTACTGATGTCTAAATCTTTCGTTAATGTAGCTTTGCGCAAAGAATCCAATTCTTTTTGCGCATTTGTACAACGACGGCTAAGTACTCGAACATGATTTTCGGCTCTTAAAAGCACAACACTGCTCGCAATGATGGCCACAAAAGCACCAAGTGCGAAGGCTAGAAGAAGGTAAAGCGAGACACTGAATTCAGGTGCCTGCCAGAAAACCAGATCTAAACTCACTGGTTGTGGGTTACGGACAGCAAAGAATATCCCTACCAATAAGAAAAAGATAAGGACTAGGGCAAAAATTACACGCGAAAACCACTTAAGCATACAACACCTACAAGATGGATATTGGCGTCATTATGCCGTGATCTTGAATAGATTTCGAGTTAAAAAATAGAATTAATTTAGCTCGTCAGTCTCAATCGCTGGCGAATTAACCAATTCTCTTAATTCTTTACCTGGCTTGAAATGCGGTACATATTTCGCCACAAGTTCAACAGATTCTCCGGTTTTAGGGTTTCTGCCAACTCTCGGCGCTCTATAGTGCAAAGAGAAGCTGCCAAAACCACGGATTTCGATACGTTCACCATCTGCTAATACTTCTGACATATGCTCTAGCATAGCCTTAATAGCTTGCTCTACATCTTGAACAGGCAAATGAGATTGCTGATCTATAAGCAGCTCTATAAGCTCTGATTTAGTCATTTCTGTCCTCGCGACTAGATTTTGATCTATCCATAAGACTAGCTAAATTTAGAAAGAAAGCAATAAGTTAAGTAGATTTCTTCACATTTTTATTGAGAAATTAGCAATAAGATTGGGGATTATTCCCAAACACAACCAAAGTCGTACTGGCATCAGACTATACGAACTTTTATAATATTGCTCATATATTGGCCAGATGGAAGAAGAAGCATGAGCTACTCACAGATACCTGCGGGCAAAGATGCGCCGAATGATATTTATGTCACAATTGAAATTTCGGCTCAAAGTTCGCCAGTAAAATACGAAATTGACAAGGACATGGACGCCCTACTCGTAGACAGATTTATGGCGGCTCCTATGTTCTACCCTGCTAACTATGGTTACATTAACAACACCCTTGCTGATGATGGTGATGCGGTAGATGTATTGGTCATCACACCACATCCCATTTTGCCTGGATCTGTTATTCGCTGTCGCCCTGTTGGTGTATTAAATATGACAGATGAAGCCGGTACTGATGCGAAACTACTGGCAGTTCCCCATGATAAATTAACCAGTATTTATACTGATGTTAAAGACATTGATGACGTGCCAGAATTACTACGCAATCAAATAGAGCATTTCTTCGAAAACTACAAAACACTAGAGAAAAACAAGTGGGTAAAAGTAGAAGGTTGGGCAAATGCCGAAGAAGCTAAAAAAGCGATTATAGAAGGCATTGAAACCTATAACGCCCAATAAAATAAGCATTTTAAATGATTAAATTTTAGACATAAAAAAACCAGCATAAAGCTGGTTTTTTTATACTTACAAATACTAGTCGTTATCTAGGAAACGCTCAGCATCCAATGCAGCCATACAGCCAGTACCAGCTGATGTGATAGCTTGACGATAAATGTGATCACTTACATCACCCGCTGCGAAAACACCTTCAATGCTTGTCTGAGTCGCATTACCGTGGGAACCTGATTCTACTTTCAAGTAACCATCTTTCATTTCTAGTTGACCAGCAAAAATATCTGTATTTGGCTTATGGCCAATTGCAACAAAGACACCAGCAAGATCAATCTCTTTCTTCTCGCCTGTTTCATTGTTCAGGATACGCATACCAGTTACACCAGCATCATCGCCAAGCACCTCATCTAGTTGAGAGTTCCACTCAATCTTGATGTTACCGTTTTCCGCTTTTTCCATGATTTTGTCAGCCAAAATCTTTTCACTGCGGAATTTATCGCGACGGTGAATAACAGTCACAGACTTAGCAATGTTAGATAGGTATAGAGCTTCCTCAACAGCCGTGTTACCACCACCGATTACAGCAACGTCTTGGCCACGATAGAAAAAACCATCACATGTTGCGCAAGCAGAAACACCACGCCCCATAAATGCAGTCTCACTTTCAAGACCTAAGTATTGGGCACTTGCACCAGTACAGATAATTAACGCATCACAAGTATAAACACCGTCATCACCTTCTAGGCGGAATGGGCGGTTTTGCAGATCGACTTTACCAATTTGGTCAAAAATGATTTCTGTTTCAAAACGCTCAGCATGCTTACGCATACGCTCCATTAACTCAGGGCCTTGCACACCTTGATCATCACCTGGCCAGTTATCAACATCAGTCGTAGTGGTTAGCTGACCACCCATTTGCATACCAGTGATCATTACAGGGTTTAGGTTTGCACGCGCAGCGTATACAGCAGCGGTGTAACCCGCAGGGCCAGAACCTAGAATCATTAATTTTGCGTGCTTAACGTCACTCATTGATGCGCTCCTTGAAAGCTAAATCTTGTCGTATATGTTTAGGTTAAAGTCATAATTGCTTTGCGTATCAATTCTTGCATGACACTGAGGTTATGAGTTTGAGCCTATTAAATCGGATCGTTAGTCTACCCAAATTCACCAAGTATTATTAGCGAATTTTAACTATTAGAGAGATAGAGTTCTTCTATCGTAATTCAACCCTGGCATATGCCTTTTTCATAAATTTATTTTATAAAGTCTGAGTTTAAGTACAGATAACGCACTCAGGGTCTTGGGTTAAATTAATATCTCGCCAAATGCCATCGAACCCATCAAAAACTCTGAGTTTGGCATGCTGAACTCGACCACAACCAGATAAGATTTTTATGGCATCTAATGACTGAAGCACACCAATAGAGCCGACAACAGGACTAATAATACCGGACTGTGAACAGTTTAAATTAGTGTCATTAAGGTTAGGGTAAAGACACTGGTAACAAATCTTACTATGTTCAGCAAAAAGAAAAGATTGCACCTGCCCTTCCCAACGAATAGCAGCGCCAGAAACAAGATTTATCTTATGTTGATGGCATAATTTATTAACAATCTGACGAATTTTAAAGTTATCAGTGCAATCAAGTACCAGGTCGTAAGCTGTCACTCTCTGAGCTAATGACGCTTCATCAAGGCGTTCAAGTAAAACCTCAACCGCAACTTCATCATTCATTTGAGCAATTTGCGTCTTGGCAGCTTGGGCTTTAGCAACACCAACATCATCTTGCTTATAAAGCACCTGTCTTGCCAAATTACTTAATTCAACCACATCATCATCAACTAAGGTTAAGTGCCCAACACCGGCTGCGGCCAAGTAACAAGATGCGATATTACCAAGTCCACCTAGGCCAATCACCATGACTCTCGCATTCATCAGCTTTTGCTGGCCTTCGATATCAAAATTGGGGAGTAATATTTGACGACTATATCTTTCTAACTGTAATTCGTTCATTAATTTGCCATTTTTTTAGAATAAGCCATATTAGCTTGGCTCAATTTTTTGATAAAATGTTTTTTTCCCTATGTTGGATATTGAACATGAAATTCCCTGGTCGTCGCAAGTTAAAGCATTATTTTCCCGTTTCACAACCTAAACCTGCTTTACCTACTTCTGAAGTACAACCTAATAAAGACACCTATGTGGTTGGTCTTGATGAAACCATTGTCGACGTTATCGCGAATGTAAATGATGATTTTTTAACAAGACATAAGATCACAAAAGGTCTTTCCAATCTTGTTGATCATGATACTGCAACTGAGATTTATGCAGAACTTGTTGCACAAGGCTCTATCTCGGATCATTTTGCAGGTGGCACCATAGGTAACACCTTACATAACTATTCGGTACTTGCTGATGACAAGTCAGTATTACTGGGTGTGATGTCTGCCAATATTCAATTAGGTTCACCTGCTTATCACTATATTTGCCATACCAGTAGCAAGGTTGATATGAACCATTTACAAGGTGTAGAGGGCGATATTGGCCGTGGAATTACGCTCATCACTGAAGATGGTGAACGCACTTTCGCTATAGCGCCAGGTGATATGGATGAGCTAAATGAGCAGCACATCCCTGATGAAATTATTTCTCATGCAGCAGCCTTTGTGGCTTGTGCTTATCCAGTACGCCATCAAGATAAACCGATTCACAAAGCCATGCTGGCGGCAATCGAGTCTGCCAATAAACATAATGTACCTGTTGTATTAACACTAGGAACACAACACCTAGTCACAGATAACCGCGATCTACTCATGTCATTAATCGAGAACTCAGTCGATGTCTTAGCGATGAATGAGTTAGAGGCAGAAGCTTTAACTGGCTATGATGATCCACTACAAGCGGCGGATTACATTCTTGATTTTGTTGATATGGTATTGATTACAGCTGGGCCTCATGGGCTTTACTTATGCGGCCATACAAGTGCCGAATTAGCTCGCGAAACAAGCAACCCAATCAAATCAGATAGCTTAGAAGACTTTAACCTTTACGAGTTTAGTCGCCCTATGAAGCGCCGAGATTGCCATGCGCCTATAAAAGTATTTTCACACATTGACCCTTATATGGGTGGCCCAGAAAATATTAAAAATACCAATGGTGCAGGCGATGGTGCGCTTTCGGCATTATTACATGATATCTCTGCTAACTACTTCCACCGCTCTGCTGTACCTAACTCCAGCAAGCATAGAGCTGACTTTTTGTGTTATTCCTCTTTTGCTCAAATCTGTAAATATTCCAACAGAGTGAGTTATGAGATTCTGGCGCAAAACGCACCACGACTATCACGAGGTTTACCTGAAAGAGAAGATAGTTTGGAAGAGAGTTACTGGGAAAGCTAACTCCTATTTAAGCCACGCGCTTAAACAAAGCATTAGACATAAAAAAACCATGCCTAGGCATGGTTTTTTTATGTACTAGAAAAGTGCTTTATTAAAGCGCTTCAATACCTAGCGTGTCATTACTTTCAAAGAATCTATCAAGCTCAAGTAAGATAACTAACTCATCTTCTTTTTGATAAACACCTTGAATAAACATAATCGCTTCGTCATTACCAACACTAGGACTTTGTTCGATTTCACCTTGGTATAGATAGAATACTTCTTGTACCGCATCTACCAACAAACCAACTTGCTCATTATCATGCTCAACAATAATGATACGAGTGTCATCAGAAATAGTCGCATCAGGTAAACCAAAGCGAACTCGAGAATCAACAACAGTAACAACGTTACCACGTAGGTTCACGATCCCCATTACATATGAAGGAGCCCCTGGAACAGGTGCAATTTCGCTATATCTTAGAACCTCACGAATTTGCATTACATTAATGCCGTAGGTTTCATCAATTAGCTTAAAAGTAAGGTATTGAAGTAACTCACCTTTGGCGCTTTCAGAAACGCCTTTTTTAGAGTCATTTAATGTGGCAATTTCAGACATAGTGACTTCCGTTTTGAATCATTTTATTAACTTATGCCATTAACAATATACTGAAAACCAGTAAACTTGTAATGGCACAGCTCAACTTTTAAGTAACAATTAGTTATCTTGTTGGATACCAACAATGGTCCAATTGCTAGATTGTTGCGACATGTTTTTCTCTAAGTGCCAGTACTCAGTACTATCACTTGTATCTTCACCTTCTTTGATCCATCCAGAGAATTTCAAGGTAATAGACGAGATAGAACCTTGGTATTCACCACGAACAAGCTCTACATCCAAAGAAATGATCTCTGTCTTTGGTTTATCAGCACCATAGTTAGCGCGTTCAGCTTGTAACATAGCAAGTAGTTCAGGTGTCACATAATCAGAAATTTCTGCAAAATCATTTTCGTCCCATGCTTTTTGCAAAGCAGCATAATGATTTTTTGCCTCTGCAACAAAAGCTGCTTCATTAAAATCAGGTGGCAACTGCATTGCAGGGTCTTGAGCCTTAAACGGGTTCGCAGACGCTGTTGGTGCTTGTTGGAAAGAGTCAGCACCTGGCATTTGACGGAACTGAGCATTATTAGCCGCAGCAGCCGCTGCCGCTTGACGTTTTGGTGCGATGAAGAACTTGTAGATTAAGAAACCTACTAGCGCAAACAGTAGGATATCGCCAAATGCGAATCCATCAAAAGCGCCACTTCCCATCAATGCAGCGAAAATACCACCAGCCAATAAGCCACCCATAAGACCACCCATCAAACCGCCGCCAAATAGACCGCTTTTCTTTTTAGCAGCCGAGCTAGTCGTTGTCGCCGCTTTATTAGCCGACGTAGACTTAGGCACAGAATAACTCTTACCGAAACTCTTACCACCACCAAATTTTTTGGCCTCAACCTCTGCACTAAAACCACCGAAACCGATAGCTAGTACAAATGCCATAAGGACAGCATAAACACTCGTTTTCATTTTCTATACTCCAACTTAACTAAACTTCACTAACCCCATTGATTCTCTCAATGGCGTTACAATTGATTGAGCACGACTACGGGCTTTCGCGGCACCAGCCTGCAGAATGTCTTCTACATCGTTTGGTGCTGCCATAAGCGCATTGTATTTTTCACGTGCTTCACCTAGCTCTTCATTCACTAGGGCAAATAATTCTTTCTTCGCTTCACCCCAAGCTATGCCATCTAAAAACTTCTGATGCATTTCTGCTGTTTGTTCTGCCGTTGCAAACGCTCGGTAGATATCAAACACAGTTGAGTCATTAGGGTCTTTCGCTTCACCAGGCTCCAACAAGTTTGTCTTAATCTTGTTGATTGCTTTTTTCAGCTTCTTCTCACTTTCAAACAAAGGAATAGTATTATTATAACTCTTACTCATTTTACGGCCATCAAGACCTTTCAAAAGTGCCGTTTCTGAATCATCAACCACAGCTTCAGGTAAAACTAATTGTTGTCCATAAAGATGGTTCAAACGACCCGCGATATCACGTGCCATCTCTATGTGTTGAATCTGGTCTCTACCCACAGGCACCTTGTTAGCGTTAAATGCTAAGATGTCAGCTGACATAAGTACAGGGTAACAAAATAATCCCATGGTAATACCAAGGTCAGCATCTTGTTCAGCATTCACATTTACATCAACCGCCCCTTTATAAGCATGAGCGCGATTCATCAATCCTTTTGCAGTTACACAAGTAAGTAACCAATTTAATTCGGCTATTTCTGGAATATCTGATTGACGGTAAAAACACACCTTTTCAGGATCAAGTCCACACGCTAGCCAGGTTGCTGCAATTTCTTTACGAGAGCTTTTTACTCGCTCTGGATCCTGACATTTTATCAAAGCATGATAGTCAGCTAGAAAAAAATATGATTCATTATTTTCATCTAAACTTGCTTCAATTGCGGGACGAACTGCACCGACATAGTTACCTAAATGCGGTGTACCACTAGTGGTAATTCCTGTTAAAACAATCTCTTTAGCCATTATTCCTACTCAGTCACGACAAATGTGCGCCTACCCTAACACAAAACTTTCTAATCAAAAATTACTCAATTTAGGGTAAAGCTTAAATACTGAATATTGGGGTTCTAATCTTAGAATCAAGTCTTAGATTACCACCTTTTTGATAACAGCAACTTATGACACTTTAATGACACCAAAGTTTATCTATTAATCCAGAATAACGTGCGACTTGAGTCGAAATACCTGCTCGCATGGAATCAGGTGTCGCCCACAAACTAAAGAAAGACTTAGCCCGAGTAATACCCGTATAAATTAGCTCTTTGGTAATAACAGGGCTTTCATAGGGGGGTAAGACTAATTCAACACGCTTAAACTCTGAACCTTGTGATTTATGTACTGTCATCACAAATACCGCTTCATTTTCACTTAAACGGCTTGGTAAATAGGCTTTCAAACTTCCATCAGGCAATTCAAACCATACCCGCATACGCTCTTTATCATCCACATCAGGTAAGCAAATGCCAATATCACCGTTAAACAAACCTAAACTCGCATCATTACGAGTGATGATGATGGCTTTTCCAGGATACCAAGCAAGTGGGTTGATCATTCGCCCCCTTTGATAGAAAAAGTCCTGTAAGATTTGATTCAGCTGCTCAACCCCATATTCTCCCGTTCGTACAGCCGATAAAATTTGATAGTTAGCAAACTCCTCAAATAAAGCACTTACGCAGATTTCTCCTTGCAAAGCTTGTTTAACCGCTCGCCAATATGCGTCATACCCTCTGGCCAAAGTCGCGATATCTAATGCTTGCTCCTCTTGATCTAGTTTGTGCCAATAAAGGTCTGGGTAGCTTGCCCCCGCCCCCCCAAGAATAGAAAAACTGCTATTCACATCACCTCTATTCACAGCGCCGGCTAAATGTCCTATGCCGCTATCTTGGTGAAAACGATAACTTTTCGCTAACAGAGACAAGTTCTGACGAATAGGAAAATCTATGCGTGTATCTAACGAAACCACACTACTTAGATCTGTTTCACTTAGCGGCTCTAAAACCTTGGCCCACTCAGGCGCTAAGCTTACAGGTTCAATACCATGAGTTAGGTCGGCCAATACACTCCCCGCTTCAACAGAGGCAAGCTGATCTTTATCACCTAATAGAATCAATCTTGCTTTCGCAGGCAGAGCATCTAATAACTTAGCCATCATAGGGAGGTCGACCATAGAAGCTTCATCCACCAGCAAGATATCAAGATGTAAAGGGTTCTTATGGTTATGCCTAAAACCAGAGCGTCCGTATTCGCTGCCTAGTAAACGGTGCAAGGTAGAAGCTTGCTCAGGTATTAGATCAAAGACATTCTCAGGGAACTCGGTACTTTCCCTTAACTTAGCTTTGGCTTGAATAATAGATTGAGTCAAGCGTGCCGCCGCTTTACCTGTTGGTGCAGCAAGCTCTATGGTTAATCCTTTTTCTTTTGAATGAGTCTGCAGGGCTAACAAAAGTAAAAGCTTGGTGACTGTGGTTGTTTTACCCGTTCCAGGACCACCACTAATCACAGCAAAGCTTTGTAACCCTGCATTGGCAACTGCAATTTTCTGCCAATCGATGCTTTCTTGTTGAGGTAGATCATCAGGGAATAATTGAGCTAGCCAGCTAGCCTCAAATTCGTAATTGGCTTGGCCTTGAGCTTGGCGAATATAATTAACGACTTGAGACTCAAACCCATAATAACGAGCTAAATACAGGCGATTATCTTGTAGTACATAGGGTTTAGTTACCAGTGTACCTTGCTGACCATGAGATGATTCTTTCACCTCAACTAAAGGCGAGTCCATCAAGTCAGACAATAACTCCTGATAAGAATTTATCCCCAAAGCCAATAAACAAGCAGCCCACTGTTTAGACGTAATCGCTTGAAAAGGGCCAGAATACAATTTATCTAAAGGTAAACAGCTATGTCCTTGGCCTAAATAAAAGCTGGCGATCAAACTTGCTAATAGCACACTCGCTCTTGTTTCTTGGCAATGGCTAGCCAACCTTAAACTAGTATGAAGATCTAGTCTTCTTATCAAACCTAGCTCAGGCCAATGGGAGATTTGCTGAAAGAAGCTGTCTTTCGAGTGATTCGCGCTATCTAACACGAGACGATCACTCTCTAGCACCAAGCTTCTCTCGCTTTCTAAAGTGAGACTCATTTGTGTGGCTACTGAGGTATTTTGCTTAGAAGAGTTCAATTTGGGGAACCTCCTCATTGGTTTCATTCAACATATTATCAAGCGCATAAACATGCTCACGGCTTAATCGAGTGGTAAATACTCCCGTATTGCTACCTACTTCACCTTTATCATCTTTAGCTTTCATACCACGTAAAAATAAATAACAAACACCACCGATGTGCTTATCATAATCGTAATCTGGCAGGCGCTGGGCCAAGAGCCTGTGTAGAGCAAGCGTATAGAGCTGATACTGCAAGTCATACCTGTGCTCTGCTATAGCGTGAGCCATATGCTCCGCTTGATAATCCTCGTACGCCATACCTATGTGGTTTGATTTATAGTCGAGAACATAATACTTGCCCTCATGTTCAAACAAGAGATCAATAAAGCCCTTTAGCATTCCCTTTAAAGACCTTTCTTGAATGGCTGGGGCATGTAGGGAGACGGGGTCATACTGTCTAGCAATTTGATCCAGCGTTCTGGCATTAAAACCAGCTACAGGTAAGAAGAATTCCATTTCCTTTAGACACTGTTGCGGACTTAATTGTTTTAAGCTCACATTGGGGTATAAAGATGTCGCTAAAATATCCTCCAGCCAAGAGAACAAGACGTCTTGCCAATCCTCATAACCCTGCTTAACGAAGTATTCAATCATTTTACCTTGATACTGAGTCTTTAGAAGATCGGCAAAACTTACCTCTTCCAAGCTGCCAATAAGTGCATTGCCTTCTAATAAGTCATGTAAGAAGGTGCCTGGTTTGGCCCCTTTTGGAAAAGTAAAACAGGTCTTTTCATCACTGACTAATAGATCCTGTTGGGCTATTTCATCAACAAGCTGAGCTTGGTTTTGCTCTAGTGTCTCTACTTTAGTGAATTCATCTAAACCTGGCTCACTGTGCTCAGCCTCTTGCTCTTTAGCTAAAGCAGACTGCTCTACGACCAGAGATGAATAGCTCCCTACCCACCAGTCTTTTTCAATATCACCAGTAAAAGTTTGCGCCGTAACTGACTCTTCTTTGCTGCCTTGGCTTAGATTAAGCAATAGACTCTTCTCAGACACTAAAAGTGACTGGCCCATTCTGTCACTCTCACTCGTTAGCGCTTGAAGTTTAGTTTCAAGTTCACCAAGTTCGATAGGTTTGCCATGGCAAATTAAAGACCCTATACCACTTAGATGCAGTGACAACTCAGCCTCTTTCGATTTAGTCGCCGCTTTACCGACTTGTGCACAGCCGATATAACAGGCTTCACGAGCACGAGTCAGCGCCACATAGGCAAGTCGAATCTCACCTGCATAGAGCTCTGTTTCATGTTGCTCTAACTGATTCTCGTCTGGCACAGGAGCATAATTTAGTTGATGCTCATCATCATGATATAAGGCATATTTGCCATTATTTCTAAAAGGTGTAAAAGCAAAAGGCAGATACACTATGGGATATTCAAGGCCCTTACTCTTATGTATGGTAATAATACGGACCAACTCATCATCACTTTCTAAGCGTATTTTCTGTTCATCACTATCACCATTGGGTGCTTGAATCGCTAACGTGAGATAGCGAATAAGACCTTCTTTTGACTCTAACTCTTTCGCTTTTTGCTGTAGTTTTTCACCAAGGTGTAAGAGATCAGTTAAGCGGCGCTCACCTTGCATTCCTGTTAATAGTTTCGGAGCAAGCTCTAAGGTTTGTATCATGGCTCTAATCATGGGGAGCACCCCATCTTTATGCCAAATTTCAAAATAGTCTTTAAACCTATCTACCCAAGTTTCATACAAGACATCATTTTGGTTAAGCTGATCTAATTCATCCACTTGCCAACCTAATAGGTTCGTTGCCAAAGCAGATCGTATGGCAGACTCTTTACCTTGACTTAATATGGCATTGAGCACTAACAGCAACTCTCTTGCTTCAGTACTGGCAAACACCGACCCCCTATCACTTAGGTAAACACTGGCAACACCACGCTCACTTAAGGCCGCCTTCATTAACTGGGCTTGGCGATAACCTGATACCAAAACAGCAATATCACCAGAACGAACCGCTTGGCCTAAAATTAACGCCTCACCTTGCTGAGCTTGAATAAGGGTTTTACAAATATGTTCGGCGGTTAGATCTGCCATTTGTATCTGATATTGGGCGCTCGTTACTATCCCATCATCACTATAAGCCTCTTCTGGCAATAAAAACTGCACCGCTTTTTCAAGCTGATCATGACGATAAAACTCACCTGGAGTTTGTCTGTCTTGCACCTCAACAAAGGGAATTCCATCTACCAGAAAAGGGTTAGCCTGAGCAGCAAACAAAGCATTAACTGATTGGATCATAGCGGCAGAAGACCGATAGTTTGTTGCCAAAGAATAAATCGCATCAACTTCTTGCTTAGCCGCCAAATAGGTGTAGATATCAGCCCCTCGAAAGGCATAAATAGCCTGTTTTGGGTCACCTATCATAATAAGGCCTAGGCTATTTTCATCTTGACTTGCGGGTTGATAGATCTGGCTAAAAATCCGATATTGCACAGGGTCCGTGTCTTGGAACTCATCTATCATGGCTAAGGGATAGAGCTGGCGTATTCTTAATGCCAATGCATTCTCAGCTCCTTCTTCTTGACCAGGGAGACTAAGCGCTTCATCTAGGTTGGTCAGTAAATCCGTAAAGGTTAGCTTCTGAGTTTGCTGCTTCCAATTAAACAGCCGTGTTTGAGTTTGCTGCCATAAATAAGCCATCAAAGACGGTTTAATTTTATCGACACTTGGATAGGACTCAAAAAGGCTTGTCACTAATTCAAAAAAAGCATGATTTGGCTGGGCACCATTTTTCTTTAACTGATTAACATGCTCTTTCCCACTGAATTTCGCGAGCTCTTTCGGTAAACCCGTTTGATCAGACTGAGCCCATTCAAGAATAACATCTGGAATACCTGCTTGGCGTTTCCCCCAAAAAGTGCCTTTAATACCGCTATTTGTTAAGGCATCCAAAATATTTGCGGCCTGCTCAAGCCACATAGCCTTAACCTTATGCATGGTTTCCAGTGCATTAGACATCAAGCTCTCAAGGTCAAAGTCTTGAGCTTGATCCAGATCTTTCCCTCCATCCTGAATAATCGCATCCGGCTGGTTTTGCAACAAACTAAGCTCTTTTTGCAGGGCTTCTGGACTTGGCCAAATAGGTTTTACTAAGGCTGCAACATCCGCTTTCATTGGATAAATATTAGCTCGCCATACATCTTTAATCGCCAAAGCTAAAGGCGCCTGTTCATCCGTTTCAATTTCTTGTTGGAACAACATACGGCTTTCAAACGCATTCTGGCTTAGCATTCTTTGGCAAAAACCATGGATAGTGAAGATGGCCGCCTCATCCATTTGCTTTTCAGCATAAAGCAAACGCTCAACCCCAGAGGCGATATTTTCAGCTGTCATTGAATCTAATAGCTGCGCTAAAAAGACATCATTAGACTGCCCTAATAAAAGCGCTTTACGAGCATCTCGAATACGGTTTCTAATCCTAGCTTTAAGTTCTGCGGTTGCCGCTTCGGTAAAAGTTACGACAAGAATTTGATCGACCGTTAAAGGCTTTTCAAAGTCCGCATCAGAAGAGACTGGCAGCAGCATTCTTAAATAGAGATTGGCTATGGTATAGGTTTTACCTGTCCCAGCGCTGGCTTCAATCAATCGCTTACCATACAAAGGAAAATGCAAAGCATCTAAAGGCAGTGCATCTTGTAACACTGCTTTATTGCTCATCTGTTTTCACCTTTAATAATTCATTCATAGGTAGCCAAGTTGCCTTCACATATTCGACAAAATCATCTTGATAGAGAGCTAGATCAGCAAAGAAACGCTGCCAATAGGGATCCTTACCGTCGGAAAAATCATTAAAGTCATCGTTATAGGTTTTAAGTGCCATCTGCCAAGCCGCTTCCTCTTCGTTATCTTGGTTTTTATCATTCAGATAGGCGGCACACCAAGCATCAGAGGTTCTAGCCGGTATCACTAAAGGCTGACGATCTCCTAACCTAAAATAGGTGAGGTACTGGCTTAAATAGTCAGTAGCGGATTCAACTGATAAGGTTTCAAACACATGAGTAATGACTTGATTAGATTTTGCATTCTTAAAGCTTAAGATGTGAGTTTCAATCTGTTCACCTTGAGCACATAACGCCAAATGAGATAGCCACGCCTGTATTTTCTTACCAGGGCTAAGTTGACCTAAGTGATAGACCAAATACAGCTGACGATTAGCCAGCTCCAACCATGACTGCACTCGGCCTTCTTCAAGCTGTAAATCAATATTAATGGCGTCTAATTTTTGTTGGGCATATTCATTGATGTTGAGCGCCATAATGCGGCTTTGCTTAACCAAGTCGTTAACTTCCATATCGCCAAATGCGCCATAAGGATATTTACCAGACAACTTCAATTTGGCAATAAAACTTTCTAATGTATCTTCTTGAATCGCTATCAGTAACTCTTCTTTGAGTTGGTAACGAGTTAAAGCATCTAGATTAAATGGCTCGTCTTCATTTTCTTCAATTTCCTGCAATTTAAGGTAAGCCTTGAGCCTATGTTGCATAAAATAGCGCGCAGGATTGAGGTAAAAACGTATCAACTGGTTAAGCTCAAGCTGATGTTGCTGATCTTCTATTGCCTGTAACAAAGGCAAAGTTTTCAACTCCGTTTTCTGCTTAGTCACATTCACAGCATCTAACCAGGAAGCATCATAGCTTTTAAGCTGACCGCTAAAGGCTTCTTTATTTGAGTAATACCCTTGATGAAAAGGCTGTAATTTATGTTCTTGTACAAGTTTTTCAAGCAGTGCGGCTTGGCCTTCTTCTACTGGAACTTTTATGTCTTTTTCTAAAACGCAGCTTTGGGCGATGTAATCAACCAACTCACTCACTAAAATAGAAGGATTAAGCTCACTATTATCCTTCACACTGCGACCAACATAACTAATATAGAGATGCTCTCGCGCTGACATTAGCGCTTCTAAAAATAAGTATTTATCATCTTCTCGACGGCTACGATCACCACTACGATAATCTCCCACCATTAAATCAAAGCCCATTGGCACCATAGACCTAGGGTAAGCGCCTTCGTTTAGCCCTAAAAGACAAACCACCTTGAATGGCACAGAACGCATTGGCATTAAGGTGCAGAAATTCACTTTACCCGCTAAGAATCGCTGACTGCCCTGTGCTTCTTGCAACCTTGGAATCAGTAATTGCTTTAGTACATTCACATCTATGGTTTGATCAAATTGAGCATGCTGCCATTCTTCACAGATTGCCTCCATATGCTTACTTAACATAGGCGGAAAGGCATCATCTTCATCAAGGGTAAAAAAGCGATCACTTACTTGATATAAAAAACTCACCCAATCACTAGGTTTCTTATCCAGTAAAAGTGCCTGCTGAGTTTCACGAATAGCCTCTAAAAATGCGGCTAATTGGCCTGCTAACTCAGCCTCTAAGCCTTCTACTTCGCCATAACTTAACAGGGACTGCCAAATATTGTCATTGCCCATGGCGTAGCCCAACAACATACGGTCTAATCCATTTTGCCAAGTATTATGCGCTTGGCTGGGTAAGTCTAAATCTGTCGCGGTTGACTCATCCAACCCCCAGCGAATACCAACCTCACTACACCATTGACGAATTCGTTCCACTTGATGCACTTGTATCCCAAAGCGCGCCAATACAGCAGGTACCTCTAATACACTCACAAGTTCAGATAGGGTAAAGCGGCTATCGGCCAAGCTAAGTAAGGTGACATAGGCATCAACCACTGGGTTTTCCATCCCAGCTGCTTGGTCTATCAAAGAGTATGGAATAGATTGCTGTTGTGGGGCCTGACCAAATACAGCCTGCACAAAAGGACTGTACTGGTTCACATCAGGCAGCATCACAATGACATCTTTAGGCGTAAGGTGAGGGTTCTTTTCAAACAAGGTCAGCAAACTATCATGCAGCACCTCAACTTCTCGCAACGCGCTATGGCAAACTTGAACCGCTACACTATTATCATCGTTCGCAATAGGATATTTATAGTGAGAGTCTGAACTGTTTAAACTTCTCTCTTCTAAAGCACCGTGATTATTCAGCTCTAACACATCTTGTTGTATCCGATTCAATAGAGAAGCTTGAGTGCCATCATCACAATAGCTTTCAAACACCTCTAACTGTTGATTCGCAAAAGCTTGCAACTCACCAATATAGTCTCGACCAAGGCGTCCCCAAGACGCTAATAATGGGTTGGCATCTAGGTGCAATGTGTCCTGATTCAAGCCGGGTTTATTCGCCTGTTTATTCAGCACTCTACCCAGATAGTTCTTATCAACAATATCGCCCCAATAATACTGGCAAGGGTTCTGCAAAAATAGATGCATATCTATCCAATTACTTTCAGCTAATAAGCGAAGGGATTGCAAGGTATTAGGTGGCAGAGCCGATACACCAAAAATATAGACTCGTTGCGGAATAGCAGGTGGTTTAGGCTTAGAGCGAACAACTTCTTCTAAGGCTTCGAGTAAATTGGCTCTGTGATACAAAGATTGGTCATAGGAAGCAACATCGGCAACGAGGTCACGCCATAAGATAGATTGCCAAGCTTGATCTTGATCCTTGCTTTTTGGTAAGTCTTTGGCTTGATTACCTTCTTCCCAAGCAGCGATCCAATCAGGACGATAAACAAGATATTGGTCATAGATATCAGCAATGCTAGAACATAATTGAAAACGTCTTAGCTGGCTGTCATCTTCAGCCAAGTACCAAGCAAGTTGCTGAAACTCGACCTCTTCTAACCTATTGTCTAGTAGACGCATTAAGCGCCAAACTAAAAAGGGTTTATTAAATTCGCTTTGTCCCGGTATATCTTGTAAGGCTTGCTGAAAGCAGCGCCAAACAAACGTAGAAGGTAGAGGAAATTCATAGCCTGCCGCAATTCCCTGCTCTTGGGCTAACTGCATTTTGAGCCATTGAGCCATGCCAGGACTCTGCACCAATATGTGCTCTTTAGCGAAAGGACTTTCTGGCAAAGATAAGGATAAAATACGCGCTAAAATGCTTGATAGATCTTCTAAGCGATTACCCGTATAAAGATGAAACATATATAAACCCAAGCCCAGTTCGATGCAAAAATTTAGATGAAAAGCAAATAGTTAAAGCATACCAGCTTGTCAAAAAGAAGGCCCATAAATACTTGTGAACTTGGATAAGTATAAGAGCTTACTATTAGAGTGAGTGCAAAAAAAAGCGCTAAAGTCTTGGGGATGACCTTAACGCCTAAAGTAGTACTGAGGGATAAATGAAAGCGAGGCTCTTCTCGCTTGGGGTTAAATATTAAAACTAGACATCAGTTCCTTCATTTTTAACGTGGTATTAGCTAAAGACTCGCTTGATTGACGAGTTGTGACGATTTCATCATTACTTTGATCCGCCAGTTTTGAGATATCTTGGGTTAAGTTATTTAAATGTGTCACAGCTTGATGCTGATTATTAATGCTCTCAGTTATCACATCACTGGCTTGGCTAATTGCGGTAACCGATTGCGCAATATCAGCTAATGCCTGATCCGTTTGAGTAATGTCTTGTGTTGTTCGCTTAGAGTATTCATGGCTTGAATTGATTTTACTTTCGGCTTCTTTCGCGCCCGCTTGCAAACGATTTATCATGCCTTGTATTTCATCTGTCGAGCTTTGAGTTCGACTCGCTAAGCCTCGGACTTCATCAGCAACCACTGCAAAACCTCGACCTTGTTCGCCCGCCCTAGCCGCTTCAATGGCAGCATTTAATGCTAATAAGTTGGTTTGTTCTGCAATACCACTGATTACATCCAGCACGGCCCCAATATTTTGAGACTCCTGTGCAAGTAAACTCACTGTTTGCACACCATCGTCTAGCTCGCTAGAAAGGATTTCTAAGGATTCCATGGTTTGTTTAACCGAGGTTTTACCTAACTCGGTACGCTCCTGGGTTACCTTGGCAGACTCATAGGTTGCTTGGCTATTCTCCAATACTTGCTCTTTCTGCTCTGATACCTCATCTATCGCGACTGTCATTTGAGCAATAGTATCGAGCTGAGTTTGGGCAAGTTCTGTGGTATTACCCGCCACACTCCTCAACTCTTTACTGTGTTCATAAACACTGTGATTGAGTTGAATTGCCTCAGCTAAGGTGCTGGAAATCTTGTCACTGAAAGCATTAAATGCGACGGCAATATGAGTAAACTGATCACGGCCTGAAACTGGCAACCTATGCTTTAAATCACCTTCTGCTGCTGAGATATTATCAAGAGCGTCTAGACTGGCTTGCAAAGGTTGAGTAATAGAACGCACGATAAGGATAGATAAAATAAGACCTAAAATAATAATAACACCAGAGCTGCCGCCAACAGTGAGAAGCTCATTAATAAACTGGCTTTCAACATCATCAAGGTAAATACCAGAACCGACAATCCAGCCCCAAGGCTCAAAACCTTTTACAAAGGAAACCTTCTCCACCGCAGCTTCAAAACCAGGTTTAGGCCAAAGGTAACTCACGAAACCTTCTTTTTGCGCTTTGACAATATTAACGAACTCAGTAAAAAGCTTTTTACCATTTGCATCTTCTAAGTTACTCAAGTCCTTGCCTTCTAAAGCAGGCTTTATAGGATGCAAAACAATATTTGCTTGATAATCATTAATCCAAAAATATTCAGTACCGCCATAACGAGCCATTCGGATTGAGGCTTTAGCCTGTTTTTGTGCTTCGGCTCTAGAAAGCTCGCCAGATTGCTCTAATGAATAAAAGTAATTAATGCTTGAATGGGCGAGATCCACGACATGGCGTGTTTTTAAGGCTTTTTCTGAATTTAATGAGTGTTTGTAAGATGCAAGTGACATGGCTAGCACCACGACTAAACCAAGACAGAGAAAAAAAACAAGACTATTAAGTCTTAAATTAATTGAGAAATTTCGTAGAAATTGGGTCAATGTTTGGCTCCTATATATGAGTTTGATTGGCAATTAATCCTTTTCATGTTCGTCATACAGCCAACTTTCAAAATATTTAAAACACCTCTTCCTGAATAAGTTTTAAATAATCAGGCTAAAACACTAAAACTTAAAAAGAAAAATAGGAAGCTAGGCCAGATAAGACATTAGTCTAAGGGGAGGCTGACCTAGATCACATCGAAGTCATTCTGTTGGGTTAGATAATATTTTGAACTATATGAGTATTTTCTAATCTAGATTTGAGACATATTTAATGCGCTGACTCAATTCATTTATGTAAGGAAAGACAATGAAAAAGCTCTTTTTAGGCCTGATATTACTCACCTGTAATAGCCTCTTTGCTAGCGAACCTGTTAGTACAAGCTTTTGGAATAATATTGCTATAGGCAAGCATGATGCCCTGGGTTATTACCAAGAGGACTTAACAGGTAGCACGCCAACGACAAAAGGTGTCGAGCACTTCACTGTTAATTGGCAAGATGCTGAGTGGCGTTTTGCTAGCCAAGCATCGGCGGATAAATTTGCCGAGAACCCGCGCAAGTATGCCCCTAGATACAATGGTCACTGTGCAAATGCTTTGAGTTTAGGTGAAGGTTTGATTAATACAGATGGTTCTGTATGGGAGTTTTTTGGTGACAAGTTGCATTTATTTTATGCTGAAAGAGGCAGACAACGCTGGCTAAAGGGCGACTGGCAAACTTATCAAGCAGAAGCAGATCAAGCTTGGTTAGAAATATTAAATAAAGAGAGCTAACCCAAAGAAAGCTCTCTTTATTTGGCTCGTTTCACTAAGCTTCGGTTTGAATAATGATTTTGAGCCCCGGATGCGCATTTGCCAGACTAATTTGCCACTGATGGAAGTTAAAAATAGCCTGTGCTTGAGTCAAACCAAGACCATGGCCTTTACTACCTCTATGCCTTTCTAGTCGGTACATGCGCCTAAATACCTTGTCATAATCATCTGCATCTATACCGGCACCCGAATCCTGCAATACGATCAAACCGGGCTTGCAGCAAAGTTTAATATCCGTATCTTGTGCACCGTATTTAATAGCATTATCAAATAGGTTAGAGAATGCCTGAAAGAGCAAGTCACCATTAGCAACGACTTGATAATCATGTAAATCCAACTGGACCTTCATTCCCTTCTCTTGCGCTAAAGGCTCATACATTTCTGCAATGTCGGCCAGTAAGGACGCTAAGTTAATCGACTTCATCGGAATATCAACAGCACTCTTTTCAAGCTTGCCAATGTTTAACAAGGCATTAAAAAGCTTGAGTATTCTGTCTGTGTCTTGTGTAGCTTCTTCTTTGAACTTAGCAAGCTGTGCTTGAGATGCATCTGGTGAAAAGGACTCCAGTCTATTATGTAAATGGGTGAGTGGCGTTCTCATATCATGGGCAATATTATCTGACACCTCTTGAACGCCTTGCATCAGGCTCGCAATTCTATCCAACATGCCATTAATATTTTTTGCCATATGATCATAATCATCATTGCGCTGACTTAATGGAATCCTCTCATCTAGTTGGCCTTCTATGATAGTATCGCAAGTTTGATTAATCACAGTAAGACGAGTGACCGTGCGCCTTGTAAGAATTAAGGTGCCAGCTAACAGGATGATAAAGCTTAATATCAAACCGATTATCAAGGCACTATATAGCACACTGTCTACTTCTTTCAGGTAACTAATATTGTATGAGAGAGTGACGTAATTACCGTCTGCTAAGGCAAGTTGTGCAATGCGGAATTGCTCAGGATCATCCGCCTCAAACTCTTCCCAATAGGCATCTTCTGCCAGAATAAAGTCGCCCGATGATGGGTCAAACTCAGCACCTTCCATTTCTAAATGATGTATCCAATGCTCAAATTCTGCCGCGCATTCTGACCAGTTATCGTCCTCTTCATCATAGGCATCTATTTCATCAATGTAGGCTTGATCCTCTATTGGGTTCAGTAGCGTTAAGTCAATTTCCACACCGGCTTGATCGCCAATTTCTCTCAGCTTTTGACGAAGAACGGCTAAGTTTTCAAAGTTATCAAAATCTTCAAACAAGGCCTCAACTTGCGCTTCTTGTCGCTCGAATAAAATATCAACGTTTTCCCATAAACTGGTTTTTACGATTTGATAAAGAGCAAAAAGAATAAGCGCAAAAGTGAGCCATAAAGTCCCCATGACGGTAAGTGAAAACCGAAAGCTAGAGCTTTTAACAAGATTAAGAAGCCGCTTTAACAACATAGCCTCTCCCTCTAATCGTGTGTATCAAGGTGTGTCCAAACGGCTTATCAACTTTATTTCTCAACCTAGAGATATGAACATCTATTACGTTCGTTTGTGGATCAAAATGATAATCCCACACAGCCTCAAGCAACATGGTACGAGTAACAACCCTGTCTTGATGCCTCAGCAAATACTCTAATAGACGATATTCTCTAGGTTGTAAGTTAATCGTCACACCATCACGTTTTGCTTCTTGCGTGAGCAGATTCAAACTTAGGTCATCACAGTGTAGGACGGTTTGCTCGCTTGGCTCTTGGGTAGCTCGTCTAAACATCACATCTAAACGAGCCTGTAACTCAGAAAATGCAAAGGGTTTAGTCAGATAATCATCAGCACCAGCTTGTAGCCCTTCTACTCTATGGCTAACCTCTGCCATCGCGCTTAATAGAATAACGGGGACTAAAGACCCTGTTGCTCGGATTGTTTTAAGAAGAGTGATGCCATCAAGCTCAGGTAACATTCGATCCAAAATAATGGCGTCATAAGTTTCTGTTGTTGCTTGTAGTAGCCCTTGTTTACCACTGTGACAAACATCAACCACGTAACCTAGCTGCTTTAAACTTGTACAAATAAATTTAGACACATCTAGGTCGTCTTCAACTACCAATACTTTCACGCTGTTCACCCTATTCTTTTAACTAGCCTAAGAATACCAAGGCTTTCGTCATTATTTCATTACCAAAAGTTAATATTCAGGCAAGACTTAAGTAAGACCCTACTCACTAAGCTTATCTTCATCGACCATGAAGGCATTCATCATGGCGAAATAAAATTTAAATAGGAGCTTATTAAGATGAATAAACTAATTGCAGCAAGTTTAACCCTAGGCGGTGTTTTATTAGCACCAATGTCATTTGCAAATGATGCTTGTAGCCCAGACAACCCTTCAGCATGTAAAAGCAAACTAGAAAAAGAGTGTCTTTATTACTCCGTTGATGAGTTTGAAATGGATGAAGGCTTGGTTATTTTTGAAGATGGTTACATGGATTATAAGGACCAGCATCAAGGTCATGATGAAGAATTCAAAGAAAGCGACTTATTATTAAGTGACTTAAACGAGCTTTCTCTGACAAGTGAGCAGCAAAGCTTAGTAAATGAGTGGCAAGCTTATAACACCCAATTTGATAAAGATTGGATGACGCTTTGTATGTCATATCCAAACAAAGAGAAGAGCATTACGAATCAAATTGACTGGGAAGAAGCTAATTTAAAAAACGACTTAACTTATCTAAAAGAAAGCCGTGTTTTTGTTAATAAGATGACAGCAAGTTTAACTGAGCCTCAAAAGCAGCAACTAGTACAATTAGGACTAATGCAACTACTACCCTAGGGAATAAGCAAGAGCTTGCTAAAGCAAAAAATCGCCAGAAACAAAAAAGCCTCGTATCAACGAGGCTTTTTTCGTTTACCTAATATTGAAAACAATATTAGGTAATAACAGAATTTGGTGGAGCCTAGGAGGATCGAACTCCTGACCTCAACGCTGCCAGCGTTGCGCTCTCCCAGCTGAGCTAAGGCCCCAAAAGTGTTAAGCATTTTAGGTAGGATAAAAACCTGTGTCAATAAAATTTAGCATCAATCATTTCCTTTTATTAATTAATTAAAACAAGCATTAAACAATAATCAGTAGATAGATTTATCTGAATTAGTTTTAAAAAATACCGCCTCTTCAAACCACTAGCTGCATGCAAGAATAAAACCTCTTGATAAAACTTATGGTATTCTAATTTTAATAGGCGACAAAAAAGGACTTCTAATGTCAGAAACATCCTCTGCTTTAACCAAGTTAATGATGGCGCATCAGCCCATTATTGATGCCGAAGGGAATACCGCTCATACAGAGCTAATTTTCCAACGTAAACCAGGCACGCCAGGTTATGAAGGCTCAAAGGATGCAATAAACCAAAAGTTAGCTCACATTTGCATAGGCGTAAGTGAGCTAAAAGATGAGTTTAATACGCCCCTATCGATCAGATTAACCAGCGCGATTTTAATGTCTGATATCCACTTTCCTATTGCAGCGCATCTTATCTACATTGAGCTACCAGGTAATACCGCAATTACTCGCTCATCAATTGAAGCCTTAAGAAAATAGTACCAAGCAGGCTACCGTTTCATTTTAAGTGGCTTTCGTTTCGATATCGATTACAGCCATATTTTGCCTTTTATCCATATGATCAAAATGGATGCGGTTAAATTAATAAACAATAAACAGAAACTAGAACCTCTTAAGAATTTAGAACGTCAGATCATTGTTCGTAAGGTAAATGACAAAAAAACCTATGAAGCATGTAAGCATCTTGGGGCAACACACTTTCAAGGTGATTATTTTAAAGCCATACAAAAAGTGGATAAAAAAGGACCAAGTGCAGAAATTTTAACCGCGAAAAAAATTGTGTCTGAATTAAGAGATGATAAAGCTAATCTTGATAATGTTGCTAAACTCATCAATGATAATCCTTATATAACTTATCAATTACTTAGAATTTTAAACAATCCGATCAGTGGTCTACCAAGAAAAATCACAGACATTCGTGAAGCCATTGTCATGATAGGCTTAGAACAAATCAAAAAGTGGGCCATACTTATCTCACTATCAGCGACAAAAAAGCAGCAAAATGAGCTATTTAGTAGCATAGTAAATCGTCCGAGTAAGGTGAGCACTGAATAATAACAAAAAGGTAACTTATGTCTTCTTTGCCCTCTGTATTCAATGACTTAATGATGGCTCAACAACCCATCTTTGATGCAAATAAAAAGTTATTTGGCTATGAGTTACTTTTTAGAAGTAGTGATGAAGAGATGGCAAATGTCATTGATGGCGAAGGAGCGACTAGCCAAGTACTCATTAACTTATGCATTGGAATTACTGAGTTAGAAGCTCAGATGTGCACCCCTTATTTTGTCAACATCACACGTGAGTTGCTCATGTCTGATGCCTTTTTTCCGATCGAACCTAAACTTGTTTATATCGAAATTTTAGAAGACCAAGAAATCACCCCAGATTTTGTCGAAGCAGTTGCCCGCTGGTACCAAGCTGGCTATCAATTTGTTTTAGATGATTATCACTTTGACCCTAGCTACACACAGCTATTCCCTTATATCAAAATGATAAAAATTGATGTGTTAGCGACAGACCCTGAAAAATATAAATCTCATATACAAGTATTACAAAAAAAGAAAATCACCTTATTAGCAGAAAAAGTTGAAAACCTTGAAATGTATGAGTGCTGCAAGAAACTTGGCTTTCAGTTATTCCAAGGTTACTACTTACAAAGGCCGAACATCATTAAAGGTAAACGTATTACCTCGGGGGTTGAGAGTGCACTAGAGCTTATTAATGAGCTTCAGAATGACAATATTTCAATTGATAAAGTTACCCAACTTATTAGCAAAAACCCAACCTTGTCTTATCAATTGCTCAGAGTACTAAATAGCCCTATTTGTGGCATGACTCGTAAAGTCACCGACCTAAAAGAAGCCGTCGTTTATATCGGCTTGAGCCAAATAAAAAAATGGGCAATGCTAATTACCATTAGTTCTTCCTCTCAACCACCTAGAGAGCTTTTTAGATTCTTATTAATTCGAGCAAAATGTTGCGAAGCACTTGGTATACAAGAAAACTCAGACAACCCTGATGCTGATTTTATGGCGGGTATGATGTCAGGCATTGACCTTATTTTACAGCTAGAGAAACAAATGGTGTTCGACCAAATCAATATTGATGAAGAGGTTATTAATGCCATACAGCATCATCAAGGCCCCATTGGACTGAGACTTAAAAAAGCCTGCGCACTTGAGCAAAGTGATTGGGGCTATATTGGTAAGCTTCCGAGTAACGAGAAATTAGTATTAAGCCGCTCCTATGGCGAAGCAAGCTTATGGGCGGACGGCACCCTCAAGAGTATCCATATGTAAAAGCAGATATCTGATTAAACCTTTAGCTGGATTCAAAATAAATTAATATAAACCGTTGACATAATTAGTAAAACACATAGAATACGCTCCACGTTTCAAGCCAGTGTGGTGGAATTGGTAGACACGACGGATTCAAAATCCGTTGCCGAAAGGCGTGGCGGTTCGAGTCCGCCTACTGGTACCAAATTAAAAAGAGCTTCAGATTTTCTGAAGCTCTTTTTTTTGCTTTTAACAAAGTAAGCAAATCACTTTGACAACTTTCATAAGCGCAGTTTTAGCTTTCCTTATACTCTTCTAAATAAGCGTCTTCTATCGAATATCCAGACTCAATATCAAAGCTATGGCTTACCAAAGGTATTGTTTTCAATTTCCCTGTTATATAAACCACATCCCATAGTGCTGCTACGGGAGCGGCTTTATCAAATTTAACATGAATAATTTGATTAGGTGGCGGCGGAGGAACATGAATACAGGCGCCATAAAATGGAACCAATAAAAGCTCTGAAATGGTTTCTGAATCTCCCTCTAAAGGAATAACAAAACCAGGAATCCTCACTGTTTTTTCATTCAGTTCATCACGGACTCGCCCTACCTTCGGCTGTGAAGCCTTAGTTGCGCCATGCTCAATAAGAGCTTCTGAAGTTTTACTTTGTCTTCTATCACTTTCAGGAATAAGATCTAACCACTTAAGTTCCATGACCTGCTTATTATTAACTTGCAAGGCTACTGCACTTAAAGGTGTAACAAGAGAGAAGAGCAATGTCATGGCTAAAAATACTATTTTCATATGCCTATTCACTTAACCGTTAGTTCACTTGATACCTAGCATCAGTGCGAATATAGATAATAGCATCACGACTGCTATCATTTTCCAATTTATGGGTAAAACGCCCTTCTGACTCAAGGTAGCTACCCGCTTTTAGTAATTGTGGTACCGTTAAGTCCTTTGAACTGTAGTTAATAGCCCCCGAAATAACGACAGCACGAAACTCATTCGCTTTAGTGGTTAAACTTCCTTTAAAACCTGCAGGTAGCTTAATCATCGAGCCCCCCATTTTTGCGGTGCTACCCCAAACATAAGTTGTTAATACACCTTTCGCTTTAATGTCATGTAGGTCGCTATTCGTTAACCAAACAATATTATTTTGATGTAGATTTAAAGGTCGTTCTCCATTATCAAACTTTTCTGTTGAGGGCTTAACTAAGTAGGGCCCAGAGTCTATCTCTAGGTAAATAAGGTTGGTTTCACCATTGGCAGCGGTTGTGTGATCTTCCCCTGCTGGCTGAGTCCAAAATGAACCTGTCGGCATCCACATTTTTTCTGCTTTAGGATCATCGTTATGCAACAGACCATCAATAACTATGCCACGATAAGTAATATTGTGGATATGCGGTGGTGACTCAAAGCCCTTATTGAAACGGACTAACATGCCTGTTGCTGTAGCTGTTGTTCTATCACCCCAAAGGTCTGCAGCACCTGGGCTAAGTGCTCCTCGTAGCGGATTAAGATAACCCCACTCAATATCATCTGATGCAACAACTTTTGAAGCTACTTCAGCAGCAAATACCTGTGAGGAAATAAATGTCGTTACTAGTGCAAACTTGGATAACTTTTTAAGAATTTTCATGTCAAACCTTGTTTCATAATTAAATAAAAATCTTATGCTGTGTTATTCGCCTGATAAACAGTTAAATATTTAATAAACTTTCGCTAAAACATGGATAATAAACATTAAATTCAGAGTATGATTTATCGAAATTACATGAGAAATTTATGAAGATTGCAGACCTACAAGTGCTCATAAAAGTGGCGGAACTTCATTCGATAACTGCGGCGGCCAATCAACTAGACATGAGCTCATCTGCAGCCAGTGTTGCCTTAAAGCGAATTGAAACGTCTCTTGGAGCACAGCTGTTTGTACGTACAACACGCCAAATAAGACTTTCACCTGAAGGGGAACGCTATCTTCCTATTTGCCAACAAGCGCTAGATTTACTTCAACAGGGACAGATGGCAATCAACGAAGAACTTCAGTCAATTAATGGTGAAGTAAAAATGGCTATGTCATCAGAAATGGGCCGAAACTTAATGCGCATCTTGCTCAATGACGTAATGAGTAAACACCCTGACCTAAGACTGCGTTTGCATGTAAGTGACAGTAGGGTAGATTTTTACCGAGACGGTGTCGATGTTGCGTTAAGAGCAATGACTAAAGAGGCCGTTCAAAACTTAAACCTTTATGGCTTTAAAATTTGCAATATTCCACACTTTTTATGTGCTTCTCCTAGCTATATCTCAGAGTTTGGAGCACCAGATACACTAGAGGAATTATCAGAGCACAACACATTACTTTATAAGCTTTACGAAGTAATGCACGATGCTTGGGAGTTCTATCAAGGTGAAAACAAGTACAAAATTAAAGTTAAAAGCGATCGAGTTGTTAATGATGGCGATATCGTACGCCGTTGGTGTGTAGATGGCGCTGGTATTGCGAAGAAGTCTGCAATAGATGTATCACAAGATTTACTGGCTGGACGCCTACAAAGACTGCTTCCCGACTATCAAATACCTATCACTGAGATGTGGTTAGTCCTACCTAGCCGTCAGTTAATCTCACCTGCGATTCGCCTCATTCGAGATGAATTAAAACAAAATGTAAATGAGCTAAGAAACAAACTTATTCACGCAGCTATTGTCGACGATAGTGAATGGCCTATATCAGATTAAAATGAATAAGCAGCTTGGGTTGTATCCTTTCTAAGCACTCAATTTAAAACAAGGTAAAGGTATCTGCATTAGATTTAAGTTGCTTAAGCAGTTTAGACTAATCCGTTCCTATCTTTTTCAGCCTATCTTTTCTTAGCCATTGTTTTGGTTATCGATACCTTAGTAATATAATGTCATTCAATAAATGTTATGATATAACATATCATAATTTATAAAACATAATACCTATTTCAAATATTGAATTTAGCTAACCCATAGCAAATCCAAACCCTAGAGAATTCCCATCAAATACTTAATCCCTTTAAACATATTAGGAGACTGAAAACTCATGTCTATCACCCTCATAAAGAATGCTAGAGTCGTCAATGAAGGCCAGATTACAGAAACTGATGTGCGCATTGTTGGTCAAAGGATTGATGCTATCGACAGCAATATTAGCCCAGGTCCTAACGATACAGTTATCAATGCAAATGGATGCTACTTACTACCAGGCATGATTGATGACCAAGTACATTTTCGTGAGCCTGGACTGACTCATAAAGGCTCCATTGCCACCGAATCTCGTGCCGCTGTAGCAGGTGGTATTACCAGCTATATGGAAATGCCTAATGTAAACCCTGCCACTACCACCATCGAAGCCCTAGAGAAGAAATTTGATATTGCTAAAGAGAGCTCGCTAGCAAATTACTCTTTTTATCTGGGTGCTACCGAAGATAACCTTGAGCAAATTAAACGCTTAGACCCTAGTAAACACTGTGGTGTGAAAGTCTTTATGGGGGCATCAACAGGTAACTTATTAGTTGAAAAGCCAGAAGCGTTAGAAGCAATCTTTCGTGACTCCCCTGTCCTTATCGTAACTCATTGTGAAAGCGGCCCAGTAATCGCCCAAAACGCAGAAAAGCTACTTGCAGCTAAAGATACTCTTACGATTGAAGATCACCCTATTTTAAGAGATGACGAAGCCTGCTATGCCTCTTCTTCTTATGCCGTGTCTCTTGCTAAAAAATACCAAAGCAATCTACATGTTCTGCATATTACGACAGAGAAAGAGCTCGCACTTTTTGAAGCTGGCCCAATTCAAAATAAACAGATTACTGCAGAAGCCTGTGTGCACCATCTTTGGTTTAATAATCAAGACTATAAAACACTAGGTAATCAAATTAAATGTAACCCTGCCATCAAGTTTGAAAGCGATCGTACTGCGATTATCCAAGCCTTAAAAACAGGTCAAATTGATATTATCGCCACAGACCATGCACCACACACTTGGGAAGAAAAACAAGTCGAATATAATCAAGCACCCGCAGGCTTGCCGCTTGTACAGCACGCATTATTAACCTTGCTTGATCAAGTAAACAGAGAAGCCCTTAGTATTACTCAGGTCGTAGAGAAAACAGCACACAATCCGGCTATTCGTTATGCCATCCAAGATCGTGGCTTTATTCGAGAAGGTCACTATGCAGATTTAGTGTTAGTCGATACCGACTCTTCTACACTTACTACACATGAAAACAGCCTTTATAAATGCGGTTGGACACCTTTTGCTGGTCACACTTTTTCAGCACAAATAAAAAGCACTTGGGTCAATGGCAATTTGGTATTTGATAACCAAGAGGTAAAAGCTACAGATGATTCAGCTATGCGACTGAGCTTCAAACGTTAACCTTTTTATTCAAAAGAAGATTTAATCTAGATCGAGAAATCAATATGTTAAGAAGAAACCCAAGTGGTCATATGCCGCAAGTATCAGAAACGGCATTTATTGATCCAACAGCCATCATATGTGGCAAGGTAATCATTGAAGACAACGTTTTCATTGGCCCTTATGCGGTAATTCGTGCCGATGAAGTTAACGAACAAGGTGAGATGCAAGCCATCCTTATCAAGCGTGATACCAACATCCAAGATGGGGTTGTCATTCATTCAAAAGCAGGGGCTTCTGTAACCATTGGCGAGCGTTCATCCATTGCTCACCGCTCCATTATCCATGGCCCTTGTGAAGTGAAAGATGATGTCTTTATCGGCTTCAATTCAGTGGTGTTCAACGCCCTTATCGGCAAAGGCTGTGTAATCCGCCATAACTGTGTTGTCGATGGGCTCGACCTGCCTGAGAGCTTTCACGTGCCACCTATGACCAACATAGGTAAAGGTTTCGACCTAAACAGCATATCCAAAGTCCCCCCTGAATATTCCGCCTTCTCTGAGTCTGTTGTCTCAGCTAACCACACACTGGTACAAGGTTATAGAAGAATCGCTAACGAGCTTTAAGGCAAATAACAACGCGAGTTACTGAATAGGTGCTCGCTCCTTGCTTTGCATGAGAATGTATAGCCTTGAGCTCCAGCTCAAGTTTGGCGGAAAGTATTGGAATTAATGCGACTGCATTTCCACGGAGGATCATGGGAGCGAGAAAATAGTACTATTAGTAATAATTATTAAGCATTTTGGTTTTCATGTGCTTTAAGCACTTCTTGCCAACAGCGCTTTATCTCTTTAATTATTAACGACTCTCCGTGAATAACATTTGTCCTTATTGGTGCAGGTAAGTTTTGAAGTAGCCATTCATCCGTCCACCCTTCCCAATTACCTGCAACATTTCTAAGGTTACTCTCTAATACCGGATAAACTTCATACCAGAGTATCTCTTCAACCTCTGATACAGATTACTTACTTTTCTATAACTGTTCGAGCGATGTAGTTAAAAGTTAAATCACCAATATCAGTATCAAGAAATAGATCTGATAGTGCTATCCAGATTATTAATTTTTCTTCTGCGATCAAGGTTATTCCCATACTAAGCTAATGCTTATACTTAGTTAAAATCATCTTACAATGCTGTAGTAATCTTCTTTATTTCGCATAAATAAGCTTTGGCAATTCCTTCATTGAGCTAAAGCTTACCATCGATGGGTAATCAAGAGCTTCATTAAACCGATTAAAGAATAGCGTTTTCATCCCCGCTTTATAACCTGCCTCAACGCCAACAGGGCCATCATCAATAACAACACAGCACTCTGGTTTGAACCCCATACTATTAGCTGCGTATAAAAAAATGCCAGGATCAGGCTTCCAAATTTTCACTTCATATGAACTATAAATGTTACCTTCAAAGTACTTAGTCAAACCACATACTCTAAGAGCCTGATTGATTTTGTGTACCGGTCCACTCGATACTACTGCTTTGGGTTGCGATAGGTTTTTTAACGTTTCCTCGATATGGTCCACAGGCTTTAGCTCAGTTTCAAAAAGATCTGTCACTATCGCACGGTAACTAGCAACAAAGTCATCAGGTAAAACCAATGCATATTCGATCGATAAAGTGTCGAGAATGCTCGCCAGCTTCCAGCCTCTAAACCGTATAACAAGTTCATCAGCATCGAGCTTCACACCTAGTTCTCTGAATTTGACGACAAGTCCAATGTTACAAAGCCGTTCGCTGTCTACCAAGGTTCCATCGTTATCAAATAAAAGGCATTGATTCATAGTGGTCTCTAAGGTTTAAGACTAAACACATTTAATTACTACATCTAAAACTTAAGGGCTTCACTCTATTTTACCTTTATTTTCCACATAGATTTATTTCAACCTTCTTTGTAGCGTTTTCAATCTTCTTGCTAAAAATTACGCTATTAGAGCCATTTTGTGGAAATGCCAAAATATATGATTTGGCTTTCGTAAGTCCTTCAATAGCAGAATAAGCTTCGACTAATGCGTACTTTCCATACCATGAATAGGATACCTTGATAGGAGTAATACAATCACCACGCTGGTATTTGGAATTATTATCACTTGCCCAGGTAAATATCGAAGTAAAAGCCATCAGGCCAAAAACTAGAATTTTTTTCATCAAAATCTCATGTATTTAACTTTTTTTGAGAGTCTTATCATTCTGGAGGTAAGCGAAATTAGCTCGTGTTAGTGAGTTCGCCTTAAACTTTCTGTGCTCTGCCTTGCTCTATTTCTGCACGGTAACTCTCTGAACCTACGGCTATTTCCCATAAGTAGCCATCAGGGTCAGAGAAGTAACCTGAAAAACCACCCCAAAACACAGCTTGCCCTTCTTTAACAATTTTCCCTCCGTTCGCTTCAGCACAGCTCAATAAACGAAGAACTTCATGAGACGACCCGACATTTCTAGCGAGAGTAATACCTGCAAAACCAGAACCACTGGGCTCAACACCAACATCTTTCGCTAACTCGGATTTGGGAAATAGCGCCAACTCAGGCCCATCAACATCCATGAAGACGATTTCATCAGATTTATAGTCAGTGCGCTCTAACCCAAGCACAGCCTCATAGAACTGAGCTGACAATTCGATGTCTGATACACCTAGTGTGATGATTGATAATTTTCTCATTGTACCCCCTTTCTAATAATACTCATGTTAGATTTGTCCAACTTATCAATTAAAAGCTTTCCTAGCTAAAGAGAGTGCGTGTTATTTAAATATCTATTTATATCTGTCTAGCGCGATCATTCTTGCGCTTTTCACATAACTAATTGATTCTAATTAATTAAAAACTGAACACAATCACAAAGACTTTCACTCAAGGCAAATGTCAGCACAGAGTAGCTAAAAGAAAGTATGCTTCTATCTAAGCTGCGTGAGAGTGCATGACTTTAAAGTTCGGCTCAAGTATGTTGGGTAGTATTGAGTGCCTAGCCTGCAGAGCTGACGAGCATGCATTCCCACGGAGGACCATAGGAACGAGAGATAGGCAGCTTATGATGTGTCTTTCGATAAATTTCAGACAAAAAAAGCCTGATCATAAATCAGGCTTTTTACTTATCTTTAGAGCGTAATCTTGATAACGACCCCTTTGATCCCCTAGCGGCTCTCCTTGAAGAAAAGAGCTACCATCGTCGATGCTTTATTGTCTTATCACTTTTCTCTAGACGAAAAAAAACCAGTCACTTGGA
>NZ_JXYC01000044.1:0-3252 GCF_000967665.1 Marinomonas sp. S3726
TGAAAATTTATATAAAAACGCACCGAATAAAGAGTCAGCCGACGAAGAGTACGGCTGCGTGCCTAAAAAATCCGGTGGTACTTATTTAGGCCGTGTCTTAATTGAACAAGCTATGGTGGCGGATCACTCTATTCCTATTATTCGTTACGAAGCTCCCGAAGATTTTATGTCCTGGTCTGTGGCAGTAAGAGAAGCTGAGATGCAAACTTTCTGTGATGAAAACCTTTCGCCTTTACTTGAAAAGCTTAATCCAGAAGAGCGGCATACGTTTGGTGAAGATTTTGCTCGTCGTGGTGACTTAACGGTATTTACGCCTTTATCTATTCGCTCAGATTTACGTAAGCGCGCCCCTTTTGTTGTTGAATTAAGAAGCCTCACCTACGAACAGCAAGCGCAAGTCATGATGTTTATTATGCGCAAATTACCGCGCTTAAGTGGCGCTGCATTCGATGCAACAGGTAACGGTGGTTACCTTGCTGAAAAAGCCGCGCTTGAATTTGGCACTGACATGGTTGATCAAGTCATGTTATCTGCTGGCTGGTACCAAGAGTGGATGCCAAAGCTTAAAGCCGAATTTGAATCTTTTAATATTGAAGTCCCTCGACACCAAAATATCTTAGACGACCTACTTCAAATTAAAGTCGTCAACGGCATCCCTTGCATAGATAAAGGCCGAACTAAAGACGAAGGCGCAAGCAACGCAAAGAGTAAACGTCACGGGGACTTTGCCGTGTCATTGGCGATGGCTAACAGGGCTTCTTATATGGACGGTGGTGAAATTGATTTTACACCGTTACCAAATAGAGATAGCCGCTGGGGAGAATACTCAGACGATGACGATAGTTATTTAGACCAAATTGAAGGAGCATACTAATGCTAGTTGATATACACGGGCAGCCGCTTTCGTCGGAACCACAAGAGATGCAAACCCAAGATGATAGAGCCCAAATAACAGGGCTCTATCATCATTTTTCAACGCATCCGTCCAGAGGCTTAACCCCAACTAAACTCGCCGCGATTATGGTCGAAGCCGAACGCGGCAATTTAATCAGCCAATGCGAACTTGCCGAAGATATAGAAGAAAAAGACGGTCACGTATTTAGTGAGCTGCAAAAGCGTCGTCGTGTTTTATTAGGTCTAGACTGGCAGATCGTCGCCCCTCGTGACGCGTCTAAAGCAGAGCTTGCGGATGTAGCCATGCTGACTGAAATGATGGAAGACAGAACAGACCTTGAAGATCTCGTGTTCAACTTATCGGATGGAATTTTAAAAGGTTACTCAAACTTAGAACTTGAATGGCAAACCGTTGAAAAGCTACGTATTCCAAAATGCAACTGGCGAGACCCCGCTTGGTTTCAAACTCATCCTACAAACCGAAATGAACTAAGGCTAAGAGACAGCACTTATGAAGGTGCCGAGCTCCAGCCGTTCGGCTGGTTAAGCCATAAACACGCGGCTAAAAGTGGTTATGTCGGACGATCCGCTTTAGTCAGGGTGTTAGCATGGCCATTCTTGTTTAAGAATTATTCGGTACGTGACCTAGCCGAATTTTTAGAAATTTACGGTTTACCGCTACGTTTGGGTAAATACCCAACGGGTGCCAGCGCAAAAGAAAAATCAACGCTCTTACAGGCCGTCATGTCAATTGGCCATAACGCAGGCGGCATTATACCTCGTGGCATGGACATTGATTTTCAAGAAGCGGCAAAAGGCGCTAGTGACCCTTTTGAAGCTATGATGAACTGGTGCGAACGAACCCAATCAAAAGCGGTGTTAGGTGGCACTCTGACAAGTCAAGCGGATGGTAAGAGTTCAACCAACGCACTGGGCAATGTTCATAATGAAGTAAGACAAGAACTACGCGATAGTGACGCGAAACAAATCGCCGCGACTATCACGCGGGATCTTATCTACCCGTTATACGCATTAAACTGCCGCAGTTATAGCGGCCCTCATCGTATCCCACGTTTTGAGTTTGACCTAAGTGAGCCAGAGGATATTGCTCATTACGCTGAACATATGCCCAAGCTTGTCGAAATGGGGATGCAAATTCCGGTAAGTTGGGTAACTGAAAAGCTTCAGATACCAGAGCCAAAAGAAGGCGAAGCGGTTCTGACATATTCAACTAACAATCCGAGCCCGCAAGCCGCGTTAGCCGCTTTAAAAGAAGGCCAACAAAATCAATTAGACCCAGAAGATGCCGAGCTAAACGCCTTAGTTAAAAACATTCAGTCCCAAAGCGCTGAGTTGAATACCGCCACGCTTAATCAAATTAGAATAGCGATTGATAACGCAACCAGTCTTGAATCTCTATTAGAGCAGTTAATGGCGTTACCGATTGAGCTTGATGATATGGCCGATGTATTAGGACAGGCTTTATCTGTTGCCAACCTTGCCGCCCGTTATGATGCGATCCAAGGAGCCGAATAATGCCAAGCTATGGATCGCAACCTTTTAAAGAGTCTCTCGATTATTTTGAGAAGAAAACGCCTTTACCAACTAACGGTTGGGAAGATGTTTATGCTGAACAGCATGACAACGCGTTTATGGTGGCGGGGGCAAATAAAACCGCCATTGTTGAAGACTTTGCTAGTGCTGTGCGTGCGGCGATAAAAGACGGCGAGACATTACAAGATTTTAGAAAGCGCTTTGATCAAATTGTAAAAACACATGGCTGGGATTATAACGGAGAGCCCGGTTGGCGTTCTAAACTGATTTACACAACCAATATTCGACAAGCTTACAACGCAGGCCGTGAAGCCCAATTTGCTGACCCTAAGTTTCAAAAGACATTCCCTTATTTGGAATACAGACACAGCGGTGCTGAGCACTTTCGCTTAATTCATAAGTCATGGGATCGAATGGTATTAGCGGCCAATGACCCTTTCTGGATAACACACAGCCCCAGCAACGGGTACGGTTGCAACTGTAAAAAGTTTGCTAAATCAGAGCGTGCCATGAAGCGCATGGGGAAAACGAAACCCGATACAGCCCCCCCCATTAAGTATTATGACCACACGGATAAACGTACAGGCGAAGTGAAAGCGATTCCTGAAGGGATTAGTCCGGGCTTTGAGTATCGACCAAACCAAGCGCCTCGTGAGCATTTCACCCCGCGACAAAGAGAGACGCAGCGACAACCGATCCCCATGTATCGGCCCGATAATTTACCTATGCCTAGCCCATCATCGGTTTCACAAGAACAAGTGTTGCCGGACGGTCTTCAGGAAACAGAATACGCGAATGCTTTCT
>NZ_JXYC01000045.1:0-3252 GCF_000967665.1 Marinomonas sp. S3726
TGAAAATTTATATAAAAACGCCCCCAATAAAGAGTCAGCCGATGAAGAGTACGGCTGCGTGCCTAAAAAATCAGGAGGCACTTATTTAGGCCGCGTATTAATAGAACAAGCTATGGTAGCCGATCACTCCATTCCTATTATTCGTTACGAAGCTCCTGAAGATTTTATGTCCTGGTCTGTGACCGTAAGAGAAGCCGAGATGCAAACCTTCTGTGATGAAAACCTTTCGCCTTTACTTGAAAAACTTAATCCAGAAGAGCGGCACACATTTGGGGAAGACTTTGCTCGCCGTGGTGACTTAACCGTATTTACGCCTTTGTCTATTCGCTCAGATCTGCGTAAACGGGCACCCTTTGTTGTTGAATTAAGAAGCCTTACTTACGAACAACAAGCGCAAGTCATGATGTTTATTATGCGCAAATTACCGCGCTTAAGTGGCGCCGCATTCGATGCAACAGGTAACGGTGGTTATCTCGCTGAAAAAGCCGCGCTTGAATTTGGCACTGACATGGTTGATCAAGTCATGTTATCAGCAGGCTGGTACCAAGAATGGATGCCAAAGCTTAAAGCCGAATTTGAATCTTTTAATATTGAAGTCCCCCGACACCAGAACATCTTAGATGACTTACTTCAAATTAAAGTCGTCAACGGCATCCCTTGCATCGATAAAGGCCGAACTAAAGACGAAGGCGCAAGCAACGCAAAGAGTAAACGTCACGGGGACTTTGCGGTGTCATTAGCGATGGCTAACAGGGCTTCTTATATGGACGGTGGTGAAATTGATTTTACACCGTTACCAAATAGAGATAGCCGCTGGGGAGAATACTCAGACGATGACGATAGTTATTTAGACCAAATTGAAGGAGCATACTAATGCTAGTTGATATACACGGGCAGCCGCTTTCGTCGGAACCACAAGAGATGCAAACCCAAGATGATAGAGCCCAAATAACAGGGCTCTATCAGCATTTTTCAACGCACCCGTCCAGAGGTTTAACCCCGACAAAACTTGCCGCTATTATGGCCGAAGCCGAACGCGGCAATTTAATCAGCCAATGTGAACTTGCCGAAGATATAGAAGAAAAAGACGGTCACGTATTTAGTGAGCTGCAAAAGCGTCGTCGTGTTTTATTAGGTCTAGACTGGCAGATCGTCGCCCCTCGCGACGCATCTAAAGCAGAGCTTGCAGATGTAGCCATGCTGACTGAAATGATGGAAGACAGAACAGACCTTGAAGATCTCGTATTCAACTTATCGGATGGAATTTTAAAAGGTTACTCAAACTTAGAACTTGAATGGCAAATCGTTGAAAAGCTACGTATTCCAAAATGCAACTGGCGAGACCCCGCTTGGTTTCAAACTCATCCGACAAACCGAAATGAATTAAGATTAAGAGACAGCACTTATGAAGGTGCAGAGCTTCAGCCGTTCGGATGGCTAAGCCATAAGCACGCGGCTAAAAGTGGTTATGTCGGACGATCCGCTTTAGTCAGGGTGTTAGCATGGCCGTTCTTGTTTAAGAATTATTCGGTACGTGACCTAGCTGAATTTTTAGAAATTTACGGCTTGCCTCTAAGACTTGGTAAATACCCAACAGGTGCCAGTGCAAAAGAAAAATCAACGCTGTTACAGGCCGTCATGTCAATTGGCCATAACGCTGGCGGCATTATCCCTCGTGGAATGGACATTGATTTTCAAGAAGCAGCAAAAGGCGCAAGTGACCCTTTTGAAGCCATGATGAACTGGTGCGAACGAACCCAATCAAAAGCGGTGTTAGGTGGCACACTGACGAGTCAAGCGGATGGTAAGAGTTCAACAAACGCACTGGGCAACGTTCATAATGAAGTAAGACAAGAACTACGCGATAGTGACGCGAAACAAATCGCCGCCACTATCACGCGGGATCTTATCTATCCGTTATACGCATTAAACTGCCGCAGTTATAGCGGCCCTCATCGTATCCCACGCTTTGAGTTTGACTTAAGCGAACCGGAGGACATCGCTCATTACGCTGAACATATGTCCAAGCTTGTCGAAATGGGGATGCAAATTCCGGTAAGTTGGGTAACAGAAAAGCTTCAGATACCAGAGCCAAAGGAAGGCGAAGCGGTTCTGACATATTCAAATAACAACCCGAGCCCGCAAGCCGCGTTAGCCGCTTTAAAAGAAGGCCAACAAAATCAATTAGACCCAGAAGACGCTGAGCTAAACGCCTTAGTTAAAAACATTCAGTCCCAAAGCGCTGAGTTAAATACCGCCACACTTAATCAAATTAGAATAGCGATTGATAACGCAACCAGTCTTGAATCTCTATTAGAGCAGTTAATGGTGTTACCGATTGAGCTTGATGATATGGCCGATGTATTAGGACAGGCTTTATCTGTTGCCAACCTTGCCGCTCGTTATGATGCGATCCAAGGAGCCGAATAATGCCAAGCTATGGGTCGCAACCTTTTAAAGAGTCCCTCGATTATTTTGAGAAGAAAACACCTTTACCAACTAACGGCTGGGAAGACGTTTATGCTGAACAGCATGACAACGCGTTTATGGTGGCGGGGGCAAATAAAACCGCCATTGTTGAGGACTTTGCTAGTGCTGTACGTGCGGCGATAAAAGACGGCGAGACATTACAAGACTTTCGAAAGCGCTTTGATCAAATTGTAAAAACACATGGCTGGGATTATAACGGGGAGCCCGGTTGGCGTTCTAAACTGATTTACACAACCAATATTCGACAAGCTTACAACGCTGGCCGTGAAGCCCAATTTGCTGACCCTAAGTTTCAAAAGACGTTCCCTTATTTGGAATACAGGCACAGCGGTGCTGAGCACTTTCGCTTAATTCATAAATCATGGGATCGAATGGTACTGGCGGCCAATGACCCTTTCTGGATAACACATAGCCCCAGCAACGGGTACGGTTGCAACTGTAAAAAGTATGCTAAATCAGAGCGCGCCATGAAGCGCATGGGTAAAACGAAACCCGATACAGCGCCCCCTATTGAATATTATGATCACACGGATAAACGTACGGGCGAAGTGAAAGCGATTCCTGAAGGGATTAGTCCGGGCTTTGAGTATCGACCAAACCAAGCACCCCGTGAGCATTTTACCCCGAGGCAAAGCGAGACGCAGCGGCAGCCGATCCCCATGTCTCGGCCCGATGATTTACCTATGCCTAGCCCATCATCGGTTTCACAAGAACAAGTGCTACCGGACGGTCTTCAGGAAGCAGAATACGCGAATGCTTTCT
>NZ_JXYC01000046.1:0-1814 GCF_000967665.1 Marinomonas sp. S3726
TTTTGAATAGAACGATAACCAAGCCTCAAACCAGCTTGTGATGTTTTACCATCTAAATCGTAATATAACGCTAAACCATTTTGGCGTTATATGGTCAAGCCTCACGAGCAATTAGTACTGGTTAGCTCAACGCCTCACAACGCTTACACACCCAGCCTATCAACGTCGTAGTCTTCAACGGCTCTTTAGGGAACTTAAAGTTCCAGTGAGATCTCATCTTGAGGGAGGCTTCCCGCTTAGATGCTTTCAGCGGTTATCCCGTCCGAACGTAGCTACCCGGCAATGCCACTGGCGTGACAACCGGAACACCAGAGGTTCGTCCACTCCGGTCCTCTCGTACTAGGAGCAGCTCCTCTCAAATCTCAAACGTCCACGGCAGATAGGGACCGAACTGTCTCACGACGTTCTAAACCCAGCTCGCGTACCACTTTAAATGGCGAACAGCCATACCCTTGGGACCGGCTTCAGCCCCAGGATGTGATGAGCCGACATCGAGGTGCCAAACACCGCCGTCGATGTGAACTCTTGGGCGGTATCAGCCTGTTATCCCCGGAGTACCTTTTATCCGTTGAGCGATGGCCCTTCCATACAGAACCACCGGATCACTAAGACCTACTTTCGTACCTGCTCGACGTGTCTGTCTCGCAGTTAAGCGCGCTTTTGCCTTTACACTCTTCGCATGATTTCCGACCATGCTGAGCACACCTTCGTGCTCCTCCGTTACTCTTTGGGAGGAGACCGCCCCAGTCAAACTACCCACCACACAGTGTCCTCGATCCCGATTAGGGACCTGAGTTAGAACCTCAAACATACCAGGGTGGTATTTCAAGAGTGGCTCCACCAAAACTAGCGTCTTGGTTTCAAAGCCTCCCACCTATCCTACACAAGTAGGTTCAAAGTTCACTGTGAAGCTATAGTAAAGGTTCACGGGGTCTTTCCGTCTAGCCGCGGATACACAGCATCTTCACTGCGATTTCAATTTCACTGAGTCTCTGGTGGAGACAGTGTGGCCATCGTTACGCCATTCGTGCAGGTCGGAACTTACCCGACAAGGAATTTCGCTACCTTAGGACCGTTATAGTTACGGCCGCCGTTTACTTGGGCTTCGATCAAGAGCTTCGCTAATGCTAACCCCATCAATTAACCTTCAAGCACCGGGCAGGCGTCACACCCTATACGTCCACTTTCGTGTTTGCAGAGTGCTGTGTTTTTAATAAACAGTCGCAGCCACCTGGTATCTTCGACCAATCTCAGCTTAAGGAGTAAATCCCATCACCAAAATCGGCGTACCTTCTCCCGAAGTTACGGTACCATTTTGCCTAGTTCCTTCACCAGAGTTCTCTCAAGCGCCTTGGTATTCTCTACCTGACCACCTGTGTCGGTTTGGGGTACGGTTCCCATATATCTGAAGCTTAGAAGTTTTTCCTGGAAGCATGGCATCAACCACTTCACCCAAAAGAGGGCTCGTCATCAGTTCTCGGCCTTAAGGCAACCCGGATTTACCTAAGTCACCAGCCTACCGCCTTAAACACAGACAACCATCGCTGTGCTGGCCTAGCCTTCTCCGTCTCTCCATCGCAATATATGCAAGTACAGGAATATTAACCTGTTTCCCATCGACTACGCATTTCTGCCTCGCCTTAGGGGCCGACTCACCCTGCCCTGATTAACATGGGACAGGAAACCTTGGTCTTCCGGCGGGGAAGTTTTTCACTCCCCTTATCGTTACTCATGTCAACATTCGCACTTCTGATACCTCCAGCCTGCCTTACAGCTTGACCTTCAACGGCTTACAGAACGCTCCTCTACCATGC
>NZ_JXYC01000047.1:0-118880 GCF_000967665.1 Marinomonas sp. S3726
GCTGGCCGTTAGGGCCCGTACCGCCGCCTCTCGGGCTTAGTACAATGGATTGAAATTCTTCAAGGTGGGCAAGGCGAGTCAGTAATTGAATATCAGCCACAGACTTGGGATAAATAACCCCTTGTGGCAGGACTTGATAAATAGAGTTGTCCGTGGCGAGTACAACGCGGTTGGCATAGTCAGGGTTAGTATCACCACTAAAGCCATCGGCTTTTAAATGCTCGATAAAGCTTAAATAGAGGGATTGAGTTGGGGTGATATCTGACAGCTTAGGGATCATGTTTTTTGTCTCTACTGGAATGGCGAGGAGATTTTAACAAATAAAGGGTCGTTTTGGGGAATATCTAAAATGAAAAAAAATATTGAACTTATCATTTTTATGCATGTCAGATATTTTAATGTTTGAGCTTGCTCAGATTTATAGATTCCTTAGTATGTTAGTATTCGCCTCGTTTGAAACGGGGCTTTTTTTTGCCTCAAATTTTTCCAATGATCATAAGTAACATGGAACACGCATGATACATCCCTTAACTCTTACCCTAGATAACCCGCTTTTAAAATCGAAAAATATTCGTATTGCTATCTATCGTGGTGATCTAGAGCACAAGCAAGCCCCAGGAAATAAGTGGCATAAGTTAAAGTTTAATCTAGAAGCGGCAAAAGCGCAGGGAGCGAAACAACTCATTAGCTTTGGCGGGCCTTACTCGAACCATCTGCATGCCTTGGGTAATATTGCGTTATCCTACGCGATTACGCCCATTGCGATTGTGAGGGGGGAGTTACACCCTCAGCTGACACCAACATTGAGAGACTTTGTGAAGGCTGGCGGTATTTTATGGCCGAGTAAGCGCATTGATTATCGTGCCGGAATGGAGTCTGAGTTAGTCGCAGATCTTAAAGCATACTATCCAAAAGCGTATTGGGTGCCAGAAGGTGGTTCTAATTCCCTAGGTGTGAAAGGGTGCTGTGACTGGGCTCAGGAAATCCATGCTCAAGCTCAAGCATTAGGAGAGTTTGATACTTGGGTTGTCAGTGCTGGCACGGGAGCAACAAGTGCAGGTTTTTTAGCCTACGAAACAAAAAACGAAAACAATTCGCCTGACGTATTGGTGTTTCCTGCTCTTAAGGGTGGAGAAGGTCTTTTGGATGATATTCAGCGCTTTGCTTTAACCCAAAACCCTCAGACAGATATTGAACGATTAAAAATCATAGGTGATTATCATCATGGTGGTTACGCTAAACTGCCTCAAGAGTTAAAAGACTACATTGAGAAGCTACATTTACTCAATCCAGAGTTAAAGCTGGATCCGGTTTATACGGCAAAAGTTGTGTATGGTCTTGAACAAGAAATAATCAAAGGGCATCTAGATAATAGAAACTTGCTGCTTATTCATACAGGTGGCTTGCAAGGATGGAGTGGATATCAATAATATCTGACAAAAATAGCTAAGCTTTTAGTGTTCTTTTCTATGACGTGGTAAAGTTCGCAGCAAATTCATTGTCATCTGTTGAAAAACAGCAATGATTTTATCCTTTTGTTTTTAGTATTGATTATCAAAGAGTGACGTACATGAGTCAGTTTGCAAGGGTAGGCATTATTGCCAGACTGGATAACCCCAAAGTATTAGAAACGGTAAAAAAACTACTGGATTACTTAATCAAGAAAGGCATACAGCCAGTTCTTGAAGAAAATTTAAGTGCAATGCTACCGGGTGTGAAGGTAGATATTGCGCCAATTAAAGAGTTAGGTGATAACTGTGACCTGGCGATGGTAGTCGGTGGAGATGGTAGTTTTTTAGGTGCTGCCCGCGCTATTTGTAATTATGACATTCCTGTACTGGGTATTAACCGAGGTACTTTAGGCTTTTTAACAGATATTTCTCCAACGGCTTTAAAAGAAGAGCTCGATCCTATTTTTGCAGGCGAGTACTTTGAAGAAAGACGCTTCATGATTGATGCTAAAATTACCCGCAACAATAAGCCTAGCGGTGAAGGTAATGCTCTGAACGATATTGTTCTGCACCCGGGTAAGTCGGCGCGAATGATTCGTTTTGATATGTTCATTGACGATCAATTTGTCATGAACCAAAAGTCTGATGGTCTTATTGTAGCGACACCAACTGGCTCAACGGCTTATGCTTTATCAGCAGGTGGTCCTATCATGCTGCCAAAATTGGATGCGATTGTATTAGTGCCTATGCACCCACATACATTAAGTAATCGACCAATTGTGATAGATGCCAATGCTAAGATCAGAATTGTTGTATGTGATTCTAACTTAACTTATCCAAGTGTGAGCTGTGATGGTCAATTGCATATAACTGCCGCACCAGGTGATGAGATTCACATAGCTCGTAAAGAAGGTGGTATTAGGCTGATACACCCTAAAAACCACGACTTCTATGATGTTTGCCGAAGTAAGTTAGGCTGGCAAACGGGATATACTTCTTAATTAAGCATGGATTAAGCGTTTATATATTAGGTACGCAACCTTTTCTAACATGATTTTTGTTTATCAGTTTACTTTAGATCAAGATCCTGCTGCTTTGAGCAAAACCTTATGGCAGCAGAGCATTCCTCATCGGATAATACATAAAGACGGGGTCAATCAGCTCTGGCTACTTGATGAACGTCATGTGCTTATGGTGCAGCAAATTCTTAATATGTACCTAGGCGAGCCCGATAAACTCGCGCAAATTCCACCGGCATCTAAAAAAGCCTCTGGTTTCAATCAGGCTCAAGCAATTAAGCTAATTAGTCTTTACCCAGTGAATGTAGGGCTGGTTTTAATCAGTGTTTTAGTCGCATTTTTAACAGGGTTAGGCAGTCAATACTCATCACTGTCTTGGTTTAGTTTTTTACCTATTCAGGTTAGTGGTAACTATTTAACGACGACACATCTTTCTTATTTGTTTGAAAACCATCAATACTGGCGACTTATTACTCCCATCTTTATCCATTTCTCAATGATACACATAGCTTTTAACTTGCTGTGGGTATGGGATATTGGCCGAAAGATTGAAAAGGTAATTGGCTCGGTTTTTTACCTGTTATTGGTTTTGATTACGGCTTTGGCGAGTAACTATTTGCAATACCTAGCGTCGGAGTCTCCTTTATTCGGGGGGATGTCTGGTGTGGTGTATGCCATTATTGGTTTTGCTTGGTTAGCGCCAAAACTGATTCCCAATTGCCCTGATTTGATATCTAAGCCTATTATGGTCTTTTTATTGCTTTGGTTGGCATTGGGCTATACCAGCTTTTTTGAGCAGATAGGTGTTGGCAAAATAGCAAATACAGCCCATTTAAGCGGCTTAGTTAGCGGCCTTGTTTGTGCTTATTTATATCACCTTTATGCGAGTTGTCAGAAGAGACGCTAATTCGCTGAGTTGTAACAAAGAGAAAATTATGAATTTTAAAGAAATGATCGACAATATGTCGCCAGAAGTTTACGAAAGCATCAAGCTTGCGGTGGAACTGGGCAAATGGCCCAATGGTGTGCGTTTAACCGATGAGCAGAAAGAACTTTGTTTACAAGCTGTCATTACCTATGACTACACTAATAAAGGTGAAGATGAGCGCGTTGGTTTTATTGATCGTAATGCGCACCTAGGGTGTTCTTCAAAAACGGATACCTTAGAGCATGAAACAGTGAAATGGGTCGATCAGCCATTTGCAGACAAAGAGTCTAAGAAGTCATGATTTCAGGTAGTATAAGAAAAATGACGAGTCAGGTTTCAAGCGATGGCAAAGTCAGCTATCAGTTGAACCTAGCTGATACCAGCATCAATATGAATGATTTGCTGGGACAAAAAGTTAGCTTGAATTTTGATGGTAGTATTGCCTGTATTAATTGCTCAAGACCGACTAAAAAGTCATTTAGTCAGGGCTTTTGTTACCCATGTTTTAAGAAATTAGCAGCGTGTGATACCTGCATAATGAGCCCTGAAAAATGTCATCATCATTTAGGTACTTGCCGTGAACCCGAATGGGCGGAAAAGTACTGTATGCAGAGCCATTATGTTTATTTGGCTAACTCCTCAGGCTTAAAAGTCGGTATTACCCGTGGCGATCAATTGCCAACCCGTTGGATTGATCAAGGTGCGACCCAAGGGCGCGCCATTTTTAGTGTGCAAAACCGCCGTTTGTCAGGACTCGTTGAAACGCTTTTTAAGCAAGAAGTCGCTGATAAAACTAATTGGCGTAACATGCTTAAAGGAAATGCCGACGACCTTGATTTAGAGTTTGAGCAAGAGAGATTAATTTCCTTGCTAGGTGAGGGTTTAGATAGCCTACAGTATGAATTTGGCATACAGTCAATTACTGACTTATCAGAAGAAAATTTTACCCATAAATTTGAATACCCAGTTTTGAGCTTTCCAACAAAAGTGGTGAGCATTAATGCTGAGAAAACCCCTTTGGTAGAAGGCACATTGTTAGGCATAAAAGGTCAATATTGGTTACTGGATACTGGGGTAATTAATATACGTAAATATACTGGCTATCAGGTTACGTTTAGCCATTAGCATCAGCGCATAGGAAATAATAATTATGAAAGAAGCTCAGCCTGCGGCGATTCACTTAAAAGACTATAAAGTTCCCCCGTTTTTAATTGATAAAACAGAGCTTATCTTTGACCTTGATGATTCTGTCACCATAGTAACGTCTCATTTACACATGCGTCGTAATCCTGCCTCTAAAGAAGGCAATGCGCCTTTGGTTTTAGATGGTGGTGAAGATGTGAAGTTGGTTGCTATTGCAATTGACGATTATCAGTTACCAGAAGCTGAATATCGTTTGCATAACAAACAGCTAATTATTACGGCGACACCGGATAAATTTGTTTTAACTTGCGAAACCTTAATTGAGCCGCAAAACAATACTCGTCTTGAGGGCTTGTATCGTTCTTCTTCTATGTTTTGTACCCAGTGTGAAGCGGAAGGCTTTAGGCATATTACCTATTACCTAGATCGTCCAGATGTGATGTCTGTGTTTACGACTCGAATTGAAGCTGATGCGGAAAAGTATCCAACCATGCTTGCTAATGGTAATCAGATTGAAGAGGGCGAGACAGAAGAAGGTAAACGTTTCGTTGTTTGGCATGACCCTTTCCCAAAACCTGCTTATTTGTTTGCACTTGTTGCTGGTAATCTAGAAAAAATCCAAGACACTTTTACCACTATGTCAGGTAAAGAGGTTGCGTTAGAGATTTTCACAGAAAGCCATAATATCGATAAAGTCGATTACGCGATGGACTCGCTAAAACGTTCTATGAAGTGGGACGAAGAGGTTTATGGTCGTGAATATGACCTTGATATCTTTATGGTTGTCGCCGTTGATGACTTCAATATGGGAGCAATGGAAAACAAAGGGTTAAACATATTTAACTCATCTTGTTTATTAGCTACCCCTGAAACGACGACAGATGATGGCTTTTTACGTGTAGAAGCTGTTGTTGCTCATGAGTACTTCCATAACTGGTCTGGTAACCGTGTCACTTGTCGTGATTGGTTCCAGTTAAGTCTGAAAGAAGGCTTTACTGTATTCCGCGATCAAATGTTCTCAGCTGACATGAACTCTCCGACGGTAAAACGTGTTGAAGACGTTTCTTTTTTGCGTACTGCTCAGTTTGCTGAAGATGCTGGGCCTATGGCGCACCCAGTGCGTCCAGCGTCATTTATCGAGATATCAAACTTTTATACTCTGACAATTTATGAGAAAGGCGCTGAAATAGTTCGCATGATTCATACCTTGTTAGGTGAAGAATCATTCCGTAAGGGTTCAGATCTCTATTTTGAACGTCATGATGGCCAAGCGGTTACCTGTGATGACTTTGTTAAAGCGATGGAAGATGCTAGTGGTGTAGACCTTAAACAGTTTAGCCGTTGGTACTCTCAAGCAGGTACACCTGTATTGACTGTCACTTCTGAGTATAACCAAGCTGAATCAAGCCTGGTTCTGAATGTTGAGCAAATGACACCTGCTACACCTGGTCAACCGACCAAACTACCATTGCACATGCCAATCAGAATGGGCCTTGTCGGTAAGGATGGGCAAGAGTTAACGACTCAGTATCAAGGTGTGGCGGCGAAAGAGCACGTTCTGCATCTAAACCAATTGAAACAGAGCTTTGAGTTTAAGGGTGTTTCTCAAGCTGCGGTTCCTTCATTGTTAAGAGGATTCTCAGCGCCGGTTAAGTTGAAGCAAGATTTAGATGCGCAAGACTTATTGTTGCTGTTGTCTAGCGATACTGATGGGTTTAATCGTTGGAGTGCAGCTCAGCAACTGGCGGTAAATGAGCTATCTACTTTGATTGAGCAGGCAAAGGCCGGTGAAGAACTGGCGATTGAATCAAACTTGATTGAAGGATTTGCTAGCATTTTAAAAGATGAAAGCTTAGATCCTGCTATGGTTGCTTTGATTTTGACACTGCCAAGTGCCTCTTATTTAGCCGAGCTTGCCGAGAGCATTGACCCGAAAGCTATTGCTAAAGCGCGTAAGTTCTTGAAGCAAATGATAGCAACCGAATTAACTGCTGAACTGATGGCTTGTTATGAGCGTAATAAAATTGCTGAAGCATATTTGCCTAATTCAGAGCAAATGGCGAAGCGACAGCTTAAGAATGTAGTCTTGAGTTATTGGGCTGATAGTCAGGATGCTAAGGTTGTGCCTGTTATTGCTGAACAATGCTTAACCTCAGACAATATGACAGATGAGTTCTCAGCACTTTCTATCTCTGTGAATAGTGAGCATCCAGATGCTCAAAGTTTATTGGCAGGCTTCTATGACAAGTGGTCAAATGAGTCATTAGTCGTAAATAAATGGCTTATGTTGAGCGCCTCTCAAGAAGGTGAAGATAGTCTAGATCGAATTAAAGCATTAATGGAACATGATGCATTTGACCTTAAAAACCCAAATAAGGTGAGAGCTTTATTAGGTGGTTTAACGCAAAATGTGCCTTGTTTCCATAATGAAGATGGTAGCGGTTATGCCTTTTTGGCAAATTTAATCATTGAACTTGATAAGCGTAATCCGCAGCTTGCTTCACGACTTTGTACGCCGCTTACTCGCTGGCGTAAAATGGAAGAAGGTTTATCAAGCCTAATGAAAACAGAATTAGAAAGAGTGCAAGCACAAGAACTTTCTAAAGATGTCTATGAGGTTATTTCTAAATCTTTAGCCTGAACTAATTGTTTTGCTTAGGTTATTAAATAACTTTAACGAAGTGACATTTTAGATTACTGTAAAAACCTAAGAGTTAACGCTCTTAGGTTTTTTGCTTTTTATAGAGATGACTTCATATTTTTGCAATATGATGCTTTTACCCTTGATTTAAATTCCGAGTCTGACATGCTGAAAGTTGAACTGAATGGGTTAATAAGGAAACTGCGAATAAGTCTTCCCGCCTCAGCGAGAGGATAAAAGCATTTAGGTTTATGGCGAAGTGCACAACTTAATCGTTATTATATTGATAAGAGCTTCAACATAAAGGTAGGGCTTTTAGGTCACACCCTAAGGGTCTTTACAGAAAAAATGTTAATCTGCGTTGTCTCTTCTAGAAAGGTAGCTGAATTACTTTAAAGTAACGCCTTGATTGACTTTTTTCTGATAAGACTAAGAACTGGTGACTCATTCGTAGCTTCCTAAGTCACTTGCTATTTTTCGTTTAGCTGGAGGTAATTAAACAAGTAACTATAATCTTATCTAAATAGTTGCAACATATTCTCATGATAAGTGCTTGTTTTTTATTTTATGAATAATAAATTTTTAACTGGTTTATCCTTTAAGTTGACTCGGTCAACGGTATCCATTGCCTTTATTCTTGGCTTATTAGTTAGCTTGCTTCAGCTTTATAGTGATTTTGATAATCAAGCTAAGTTGATAGATGACAAGGTAGAAGAGATCTTCTCAATTACAGCGCCTGCTGCTCAGCGTGCTGTACATCAGCTTGATCCTGGCCTTGCTTCAGAATTAGTAAATGGCTTGTCTCATTTCGACTTTTTAAATCAGGTTAAATTAGTCGACGATCGTAAAAATATTTTGGCCTCTTTTGTTCGTCAACCTGTGCAGTCTAATACTTATTGGCTATCAAACTTATTTGGTTACTCCACGGAAACACACCTTTTCGATTTGATTAATGACTCGCAAGTGAGTGAAGGGGAGTTGATTCTTGAAGTCAATGGCGATGCTGCTATGGCACCGTTTTTCCAGCGTGCTTGGTATGTGCTTGTATCAGGTGTATTAAGAAACTTATTGCTTGGCCTCTTGTTGGCCGTTGTTTTCCAAAATATCTTAGCAATTCCTCTTATGAAGCTAAGGGATCAATTAATGAAAATAGATCCCAAACAGCCAGCGGGATATCGACTTGAGCATATGCGCCATCACGATAGTGGTGAAATATCCGACATTGTTGATACAACCAACTCCTTATTGAATCAATTAGAAATAAACCAAAGTGCATTAAGAGAAAACCGCGACCAATTAAAAGCCTTAATCGATGTTAACCCTAATATGGTGATGGCGTTAGATCGTGATTTAACCGTGTTGTTTGCGAACAATTCTGCAAACTTATTTTATGGTGTTAAAACAGAGCAAATATTAGGGGCTAACTTTTTAGATTTGCATCGCGGCGTGAACTCTCAAGAAGCAGACAGATTTGCTCACGAACTCATTCAAGTTATTCATAATCTTGAAGAGTCCTATGAAGTTGAACGTGAGCTTACAGATGGCATGGCTCGTAAGCGTGTTTTGCAAATTAGCTATACCGCCATAGTGTATGAAGGCCATGCTAGTCTCTTGTTAGTCGCAAGTGACATGACGGAAAAAATTACCCGTGAGAAACAGCTGATACAAGTTGCTTATCAGGATCAACTCACAGGATTGCCTAACCGTGAACTCTTCTTAGACCGTTTAGGCATGGCCATCACCTATACAGCCAGTCATAAACAGTTTGGTGCGCTTTTATATATAGATTTAGACGAATTCAGACTGATAAACGATTCCAAAGGTCACTCAGTTGGCGACTCAATTATATTGGCTTTATCCGATAGGCTGGCTTCAAAGATAAATAGCAGCAACACTTTGGCGCGTATTGGTGGTGATGAGTTCTGTATTATTTTAAGTGGTGTTGATGAAGATAAAGAAACGGCGATTAACAAGATAGTCAGCACAGCCGAGCTTATTTTATGTGATATTAGGCAGCCTTTGCATATCAAGGGAAATGAGTTCCGTATTACCGCCAGTATTGGCGTTGTTATTTTCTCTGAAGAAGATTCGGACGCCGAAGAGCTGTTTAAGTTTGGTGATACTGCAATGTATAACGCTAAATCAGCTGGTCGCAATCGTATATCCATGTTTAAGATGGAAATGACGCAAGAGGTTGCTAGTTATGTGCGCTTAGAAAATGACCTTAAGAGCGCCATTGAAAACAAAGAATTTGAATTCTACTTACAGCCTATTGTTTGTGTCGGATCTAACCAAGTGCTCGGTGCAGAAGCCTTGATTCGCTGGAATCATCCAGAGAAAGGCCTAATTGGTCCGAATGAGTTTATCGACTTCTTAGAGTCATCTGGGCTTATCTGCGACATAAGTGATGGCTTGTTGCGTGATTTATGCGCCTTTATTAACGAGAAGGACTTACTTTCAGTATTACCTGAGGGGTTTAGAATTTCCCTTAATGTTAGCGCGATAGAGCTCCACTCCAAAAACTTTATTGAAACCTTTAAAGCAACATTACGTGACTTCTCTATGCCGGCAGACTTGTTTGAATTAGAGATTACTGAATCTTCTGCGATTCAAGATATTGAAGAATCCGTTGCTAAAATGAAAAAACTGGCACTAATTGGTGTAAATTTCTCTCTTGATGATTTTGGTACAGGTTACAGTTCATTAAGCTATTTGAAACGCTTACCAGTGAATAAGATTAAGATAGATCGCAGTTTTATTCAGGATCTGATTATTGACCATAATGATCAGGCTCTAGTTACTGCCATTATCTCAATTGGCCAGCATTTAGAGTTGGATATCGTTGCCGAAGGTGTTGAGTGGCAAGCTCAACTTGATTGGTTGAAACAACATAAGATGATGTACCAAGGTTACTTGTTCTCTAAACCAATTAAACAACAGGACTTTTACCAATTGTTAATGGGAAACCTTGCTGAAACATTGGATCACCCTAACGTGGTTTCATTGAGTACTAATCCCAAAAAAACGAATCCTAAGATACTTTGATTTGACGTATGGTTGACTAAACAGGCTTATTTTTGCATTTAAGCCTGATTTTGGCATATGATTACTTGTTCATATTTTATCTAGGTCATTGTTTTAACAGCTGTTGATGGAGTGAGGAATGAAATTGAAAAAGCAATATTGCTTGGTATTCTCGTTAGCGAGTATCCTTTCTGCTTGTAGTACAGCAACTCAAAACACAGATCAAAGTCAGTCGCCCACAGTTGTTGAAGTAGCTAAAGCTGAGGTTTTAGAAACTGAGGTTGTGAATCAGGTTCAGCAGCTTGATCAAGGTGAGAATCAAGCATTGCTTCAAAGTGTGACAGCTAAAGATCAAGAAATTAATCGACTTGAAAAAATCATCAGTAATAATCAAACAAAAATTACGAATTTAACGCGTCAGTTGGATCAGCAAGAAGCTAAAATTTCCCGTCTAGAAAATGCTCAAAATAATACGAATACTGCAAAGTTAGTTGAAATTGAATCTGAAAAACAAAGCCTAAGTGAGCTAGAAGCTAACTATATAAACTTAAAGCTTGAAAACGAAAAGCTTAGTGATGCTATCAGCTCGCTTAAAATTCAAAACCGTTTATATAAAGAGCAAATTATTGCCCACAATATCGAAATGGAAAATAAGTTAGCTGATGAGGGTGATAATCTAATATCAGCGGAAGAGAGTGTGGCAGATGTTAAGCAAGATTTGAGTATTATCGGGTTGCAAAGAGATTATGATTTACTCAATAGTACTCATCACACGTTATTGCATAAATACAGCTTGTTAGATGCCGATTACCAAGCATTAGATAAAGAGCATCTAGCACAGAAAAAAACTTTAAATCAGCTTGATGATGAACATCAAACTTTAAAGCAAACGAATCAAACTCTTGCGTCTAATTACGCTGAATTGAGGCAAAAGAACTTAGATTTAGGTGGTGCTATCTCTGATGCGAGAGCGCAGCAACAAACTCTTTGGGATCAAATTCAAGTAAAAGATAAAGTAATTGCCAGCCTTGAAGCTGATAATAGTGCTTTAAGAGAGAAATCCTCGAGTTTAGATAAACTGACTTCTGGTCAGTTAACAACGGCACTGCCTGTTGCCGATAACTCATTAGAGTTAGGTACTCTCAATGCCAAAATTTTAGTATTAGAGAGCGAAATCTCTGCTCAGCAAAAGTTATTAAATGAGTATCAGGATAAGCTTGCTAACCTTGAACAAAGCGATGATAAATCTGACTTAAAAAACATTGAAATTGCACGATTAGGTCAAGCCTTATCGGATTTAAATGCTGATCATAAAGCCCGGAATTATCAATTTGAGCAATTAGAGTTAGCCCAAGCTGTTAGCCGTGAGCAACAAGCATTACTAAGACAAGATCTTGAAGCAGCACAAGCAAGTGTTGAAGAGTTAACACAGCAAAAGCAAAGCTTAACAAATGAATTAACCTTGGCAAAAGAAGAGTTAGTTAGCTTACAGGCTAGATATGAAGAAAGCTTGTTAGCACTTGAGTCCGCTAAAGAAACTCGCCAAAGCCTTGAAGCACAATTATCTGACTTGATTGAGCTTGAAGCGATCAGTGCTGGATTTAAAAGTCATCTGGCGACAAATTTGAGTAATGTGCGTTGGCAGATTCCCAAGCAAGTTGAGTTAGGTGCTTCATTTGAAATTATCCTTACAGCTAATGTGAATGACTCAATTGCTGGGCAGGTTTTCATTGCTGAATTAATAGGTGACAGCTCATTAGAGTTGGTCAGTTCTGTATCTGCTGAAGCACAAGCGGCGGATGGCCAATTGCAATGGCGCTGGCGAGCAAAAGGGGTAAGTGAAAGCCAAGTTGCCCATGTAAATTTGTTTATTCATCAAGATATTCAATATCAAGAAGATAGAATTTTGAAAGAAATCTACCGTGATCAACAGGTGCTAAGTTTGGTAAATGATAATTTGTTAGAGAAATATGGCTTTTGGATTATCGCTATTTTTGCTGGCTTAATGGGTGGTTTCTTAATTGGCAAATTAAACAAGTCTCAACCCGATAATGTTTAGGCGGTGTCACTTAGCATTTGCTTGATTGATTTGTTTGAAAAGAGATGGCTTAATCACCGTTTTTAAAGACTTTTTATAAATTTAAAGCAGAGATGTGAGTCTCTGCTTTTTTTCATTTCTTAGTAGCTATTTTTTATTCCGATTTTTTTCATTTAGCTATTATTAATTTTCACTAACAAGTTTCCTGCATTTGGGTATAGTAGCCTTGCATTTTGTTTTTTGAGGTAAGTTCTGTGGTTAAATCAAAGTCATATTCATTAGTCGAACAGCGTTTAGCACAAAATATCTTGGTATTAGATGGTGCCATGGGGACCATGATCCAAGCATATAAGCTCACTGAGAGTGATTTTCGTGGTGATCGTTTTGCTGATTGGCCTAGTGATGTTCAAGGTAACAATGACCTCTTATCTCTAACTCAACCTAAAATTATTAAGGATATCCATAGAGCCTATTTAGAAGCTGGTTCGGATATTGTTGAGACAAACACCTTCAACGCAAACGCTATTTCCATGCTTGATTATGGGATGGAAGCCTTAAGTTATGAATTAAACTTTGAATCGGCAAGATTAGCGCGTGAAGCTTGTGATGAGTTCACAAAACAAAACCCAAATAAGCCAAGATTTGTCGCTGGTGCGGTAGGCCCTACAAGCCGTACTTGTTCTATTTCGCCTGATGTGAATGATCCAGGTTATCGAAATATCGAATTTGATGAACTCGTCGTTGCTTATACAGAAGCCGTTGATGGTCTTATTAAAGGTGGATCAGACCTCATTCTGATAGAAACAATTTTTGACACCTTGAATGCTAAAGCGGCTATCTATGCTGTGCTTGAGTATTTTGAAACCACAGGTGTGAATTATCCAATTATGATCTCAGGTACCATCACAGATGCTTCTGGCCGTACGCTTTCTGGCCAAACAACAGAAGCTTTTTGGAACTCTGTTGCTCATGCTAACCCTATTTCTGTTGGTCTTAACTGCGCACTTGGACCTAAAGATCTACGTCAATATGTGGAAGAGATTTCACGCGTTGCTGATGTGAATGTATCTGCTCACCCAAATGCGGGATTACCAAACGCCTTTGGTGAATACGACGAAACTCCAGAAGAAATGTTAGAAGAGATGCAAGAGTGGGTTAACTCTGGCTTCCTTAACATTATTGGTGGTTGTTGTGGTACAGAACCAGCTCATATAAAAGCTTTTGCTGATGCCGTTGCGAATGCGAAACCAAGAGCCATTCCTGTTATTCCAAAAGCGTGTCGTCTTTCAGGCTTAGAACCTTTTAATATTGATGAGAACACCTTGTTTGTAAACGTAGGTGAGCGAACCAATGTCACAGGTTCGGCAAAATTTAAGCGTCTTATCAAAGAAGGTGATTTTGACTCTGCATTGGATGTTGCACGCCAGCAAGTAGAAAATGGCGCTCAAATTATCGATATCAACATGGATGAAGGTATGTTGGATTCGGAAGCGGCTATGGTGCGTTTCCTGAAACTAATAGCTTCTGAACCTGATATCTCTCGAGTGCCAATTATGTTGGACTCTTCAAAGTGGGAGATTCTTGAAGCGGGCCTTAAATGGATTCAAGGTAAGGGTGTAGTTAACTCTATCAGTATCAAAGAAGGCGAAGAGAAATTTATCCAACAAGCGCGTCAATTACGTAAATATGGCGCGGCTGTAATAGTGATGGCCTTTGACGAAGTTGGCCAAGCTGATACTCGTGAACGTAAAATCGAAATTTGCCGACGCTCTTATAAAATTCTGACAGAAGAAGTTGGCTTCCCACCAGAAGACATTATTTTTGACCCTAACATCTTTGCGATAGCAACAGGTATTGAAGAGCACAACCGTTATGCTTTGGATTTTATTGAAGCAACAGGCGATATAAAGCGTGAACTACCCCATGCGCTAATTTCTGGTGGCGTTTCCAACGTTTCTTTCTCATTCAGGGGTAATAACCCTGTTCGTGAAGCTATCCATGCCGTCTTCTTATACCATGCGATTCAGCAAGGTATGACAATGGGTATTGTGAATGCAGGGCAATTGGCCTTGTATGATGATATTCCAGCTAAATTACGTGATGCAGTTGAAGATGCTGTTCTGAATCGTACAGACGATGCGACTGATGCCTTATTAGAAATAGCGACAGAGTTTCTTGGTACAGGGTCTAACGACAACGAAGTACAGGTGCAAGAGTGGCGCTCTCTGCCAGTAAACGAAAGACTAAGTCATGCTCTGGTTAAGGGTATTACTGAATTTATTGATGAAGATACAGAGGAAGCACGTCTTTCTCATACTCGCCCTCTAGAAGTCATTGAAGGTCCATTGATGGATGGTATGGGAATCGTTGGTGACTTATTTGGTTCAGGTAAGATGTTCTTACCTCAGGTAGTAAAATCTGCCCGAGTAATGAAAAAAGCGGTAGCTTATCTCATGCCTTACATTGAAGAAGAAAAAGCCCGGAACCAAGATCAGGCCTCTTCAAGTAATGGCAAAATTGTCATGGCGACAGTGAAAGGGGATGTACACGATATCGGTAAAAACATCGTAGGTGTTGTGCTTCAGTGTAATAACTATGAAGTAATTGACCTAGGTGTCATGGTGCCTGCTGAGAAAATTTTGCGTACCGCCAGAGAAGAAAATGCTGATCTTATTGGTTTGTCTGGTTTGATCACACCATCTCTTGACGAAATGGTACATGTTGCCAAAGAAATGGAGCGTCAAGAGTTTGATATTCCTGTTTTGATTGGTGGAGCGACTACCTCAAAAGCTCACACATCGGTAAAAATTGAGCAAAACTACAAACGTAGTCAGGTGGTGCATGTAACTAACGCCTCTCGTAGTGTGGGTGTCGCATCGAGTTTATTGAGCCAAGATACTGAAAAGCGTCAGAAGTTTATTGATGAAATTAAGCTAGATTACGAGAAAACTCGTAAGCGTTATAAAGAGCGTAGTAAAGCTGGACGTCGAGTTTCACTTGATAAAGCGCGCCAAAATAAAGCGCCAATTGATTGGACTCTTCCAATTCCTAAACCTAAGAAATTAGGTGTTACCGTCTTCACTGAAAAAGACATCGATTTGGCAGAGCTTAAAAACTACATCGATTGGACTCCATTCTTTATGACATGGGAGCTTGCTGGTGCTTTCCCTCGTATACTGACAGACGAAGTGGTTGGCGTTGAAGCGACTAAGCTTTATAACGATGCTTTGGTCATGTTAGATAAAGTCATTGATGAGAAACTGCTTGATGCGAGAGCAATCGTGGGTGTTTTCCCTGCTAACCAAGTTAATCATGATGATATTGAAATCTATACCGATGAAACCCGTACAGAAGTAAAAGAGACCTTGTCTTTCTTGCGTTTGCAAAACGAGTTAACAGCCCCTGGTAAATACAATAACTGTTTAGCAGACTTTGTCGCCCCTAAAGAAACGGGTATGGCGGATTACATGGGAGCCTTTGCCTGCGCAACAGGTTTTGGAATTGATCCGATAGTTGCCGCTTATGAAGCGGACCATGATGACTATAACAGCATCATGATCAAAGCGATGGCTGATCGTCTAGCCGAAGCTTGTGCTGAATACCTACATGAAAAAGTACGTAAGGAAATTTGGGCCTATGTACCAAATGAATCTTTAACTAACGAAGAGCTTATTAAAGAGAAATACCAAGGTATGCGTCCTGCGCCTGGTTATCCTGCTTGTCCTGATCATACTGAGAAAGATAAGTTATGGGCCTTGATGGACATCGAAGAAAATACTGGCATTAGCATTACCGAAAACTATGCAATGTTGCCGACAGCAGCGGTAAGTGGTTGGTACTTTGCGAACCCAGAATGTGGTTACTTTGGTGTTGGTAAGATTGGCCCTGATCAGGTTGAAGACTATGCAGAGCGTAAAGGCATGTCTAAAGATGATGCTGAGCGTTGGTTAGCACCTAACTTAGGTTATGACCCTGAAGACGATAAGGTATAAGCTTGTTTACTTGCTCCCTTGATATCGAAATTGCAGCTGACATTGATGAAGTGTGGCTGCAATTAGTTAATATCGAAATTTATGGCCTTTGGTCGCCTTCTGTTATGCATGTAGAGGTGCTAGATAGCGCTTCTACATTATTATCTGGCCCGGTTAAATTTACCCTCAATACCTTAAGTGGCCGTCAAGTTCGAAAGGGCATTGTCAGTCAGTTGTCTTCACCTAATCTTTTGTCAATTCATTTTCAGCGTGCTTATGCTTGGTGGTTAGAAGAGAGATGGACGACTCACTTATCGTTAAATGATAAGGGCCATACTTATGTGGAAATGACGCTGGAATATAAAGGTTGGATGAAAACGAGTGCTTATAATAATGAGCATTTATTGACTAAAGCCTTGCTAGAAGCTCATCTTCTGGCATTGAAGGAAAAGCTCGAAACCCTTGCGAATGACGATGATACTTTAGATGACTTTGATAACGTCTAACTATCTAATCGAGTTAAAAGTGTCTAGACAAAAGTATCTAAAAAAAAGTATCTAGATAAAAGCAAAAGTATTAACTCTCCATTTAAGATTTTAAATACCGGTGTTTGACCATGTCTAAAGTAATAAAAGATCCTGAACAACATGCTAAACGGATGCAAAAAATCAAAATGCATGTGGACAAGCGTATTGCTAATGCTCAACAGGATAAAGGAACCTTTGTCTTACTAACGGGTAATGGCAAAGGTAAATCTAGTTCTGCGTTAGGTATGGTAGCAAGAGCATTAGGCCATGGTATGAAGGTAGGCGTGGTGCAGCTTTTAAAGGGAGATTGGGATACTGGTGAAATCAGTTTTTTCAAGGCTCAGCCTAATGTAGACTGGTTTATTATGGATTCAGGTTTTACTTGGGAAACCCAAAATAGAGAACAAGATATCGCTTCGTCAAAAGCGGCTTGGGCCTCAGCAAAAACCTTGTTAGAAGATGCCAGCTATGACCTTGTTGTGCTGGATGAGCTGACTTATCTTTTGCATTACGATTATCTAGAAGAGGATCACGTGTTGGATGCAATAATGCAGCGGCCAGACACTCAGCATCTTGTGATTACAGGCCGTGGTGCATCTGACTCTCTAATTGAGATTGCAGATACTGTCAGTGAAATTAAAGAAGTAAAACATGCTTTTAAGCGCGGGATCAAAGCGCAAAAAGGCTTGGAGTTCTAAGCCTGAATTGCTTTTATAAATTCTTTTTAAAAAGCCGATAACGAAAACTCGTTATCGGCTTTTTTGTTTTCCGGGCAATTAATTACTCGAAAATTAGCAACAACTTGCCTAGATATGGGGCCTTTGAAGCTTAATTAGCGCTGATTCCTGCTTTATTCTTCCTTGGTATAAATTTTGCTCCTTTAGTGGCTGCTTTTGCTCACATTGTGGGGTCAACTCCATGATGAAAGAGAATGAGCAACTTTTGATAGGCGTATGGATTGGGCGCTTTTTACTTTTTTGATTTATATGGATATTACCCCATGGCACTAAATAGTGGACTGCAATTTACCCTCACGGTAGAGGGCCTACCTGAGACGGCATTTGTCGTGACTCAATTTAAAGGACAAGAGTCTCTTTCACGTTTATTTCAGTTTGATGTGTCGCTGGCGAGCCGTGATGAAAGAATCACACCAGAGCAGGTTTTAGATAAGAATATTAGCTTAAAAGTTTGGCAGAATGGTTTAATCACTCAATCATGGCAAGGTATAGCGCAAACCTTTGAAAGAGGGGATACCGGCCTGCATCACAGTTTTTATCGTCTCGAAATGGTACCCGCATTTAAACGGTCAAGCTTGAGACATAATAGCCGTATTTTTCAGCTGCTATCAGCGCCTGAAATTATGGCTTCTTTGCTCGAAGAAATGGGAATCACAGATTATGCTTTTTCCACTGCTAGGGTATGTGAGCAAAGAGAGTATTGCGTACAGTACCGTGAAACTGACTTGGATTTCATCAGTCGCTTAGCGGCAGAAGAGGGTCTGACTTATTACTTTAGTCACCTAGAAGAGAAACATACTTTAGTCTTCTGTGACGATACCCAAAATGCGCCAAGTTTAGCCTTGCCAGCTGTTTATAATACCTTAGGTGGGAGTTTGGCAGATCACCCTTATGTGCGTACGTTTAAACGTTATACAGAAGCGGATGTGTCCAGTGTTCAGCTTAAAGATTATAGCTTTAAGCGCCCTGAATACAGCTTTTTACATGAAACGATTGCGACAGACCTCGACTCTCAGCAAGCTACTTATGAGCATTATGATTACCCTGGGCGCTATAAGTCAGATGACAGTGGTAAAGCGTTTTCACAGTACCGTCTGAATGCCATAAGAAAAGAAGCTATTACCGCTAAAGGTGAGAGTAACCTTGCTAGTTTAATGTCTGGCCATAAAGTTAGCTTACTTGAGCATCCGCAAGAGGAATGTAATCAGGATTGGTTAATCGTTAGTGTTGAACACACAGGTACTCAGCCTCAAGCACTTGAAGAAATGGGTGGAGAGGGTGCAACCACTTATAACAACCAGTTTGATGTCATTCCCGCCACGCGCCAATGGCGTCCTTATGTTAATAGCAAGCCCTGTGTTGATGGCCCGCAAATAGCGACGGTCGTTGGTCCTGCTGGAGAAGAAATCTATTGTGACGAATTTGGCCGAGTAAAGGTGCAATTTAGTTGGGATAGATTAGGGTTAGCAGACGAGTTTTCTAGCTGTTGGATGCGTGTTTCCCAAGGTTGGGCTGGTGGCCAATATGGCATGCAAGCTTTGCCTAGAGTGGGTCATGAAGTCATTGTCAGCTTTTTAGAAGGAGACCCTGATCAACCGATCGTGACAGGACGAACTTATAACGCGAATAATCAACCTCCTTATGCTTTGCCTGAGCATAAAAGTAAGACAGTGATTCGCACCCAATCTCACCAGGGGGAAGGCTTTAACGAATTAAGTTTTGAAGACCAAGCAGAGCAAGAAGAAATCTACCTTCATGCTCAGAAGGATTTAAACCTTAAGGTGCAAAACGATAGAACGGAAACGATTGCGAACGACCTTACTCAAGCTGTCGGACATGATAGGTTCGAACAAGTTGGTCTTAATGACAACCTGACAGTAGAAGGAAATCAAACTGAGACCATCACGGGTGATCATAGCCAGCAAACAGACGATTCACTTCATATCAAAATTACAGACAAGCACATTATCCAAACGGGTACCGATGTCACCCTAAAAGCCGGTACCAAGGTGGTTATCGAAGCGGGTGCTGAAATGTTATTAAGTGCGGGCGGTAGTACCGTCAAAATAGATGCTGCTGGAGTAAGCATGTCAGGTGCGGCTATTAATCTTAACTCAGGCGGTGGCGCAGGCAGCGGTGCAGCTTATGCAGGCCAGCTTGCTGAGTTACCTAAGTTCTTAGAACTAGCCGAAGTTATCGACCCAAGCATGATAGCCCTAGAAAAAGGCACGGCAGTCGCAGGGGAAGCCAATGTACAAGAAGTGGCGTTTGAAGCAGTTGAGGTTGAGTATCCAGAGCTAGTTCAAAGCGGCGCGTTAGTGACTGAGCTGTGTAATTGTGGTGAGGGTGGTACATGTCCGATTCACAAATCCTAGCGTCAATGCCATGGCAAAAAACAGAGACAGCCAGCTTTAATCATGAGCTAAACCATTATGCCATTATCGACTCTTTATTGGTGCCAACAATAAAAGAGTGGGCTTACCAAGATCAGATTTTACATGAGGTTGAAATTCAGCCTTTGTTTAAAAATACCTTGTTTAACGACAATGCAGATCAAGGTCCTTTTTTTATGAATTTGCACCCAGAAGGTACTCTTATTGAGCAATTAAATGATGTGCTAACGTCAACGCCAGCAGGTTGTCTTGTCTCTTCTCAGGCTAGTTTTGAAGACCTATATCAGCATTGTCAAAGTAAACTCATTGTTTCTTCGGGGGAAGATGCAAATCAGGCTCTTCTACGCTTTTATGATCCAAGAAACTTAGCCGTTTTTTTAGGCGCTTTAAGTGAAATTGATCGTAGTTTATGGATGGGATATTTAGAGGGAATTCAATGGTTTCATCATGGATGGCATAGCTTGAAACAAGATCCTTCAGATGAGGTGACTGATTACCATCTGACTTTGACGCAAACATTAAAAGAAACCATGCAAAGACTTCAAGTAGCGTTACAAGACGCTCGTTTTCAAGGATGAAACAAAACACATGAGCCAATCGAATTATACCCGTGAATATGTTGTGCAGCCCGATGATCAGTTAATGGCAATTGCGTATGAGCAAGATGTTGATTATTTTGAGCTATTAGCGCTTAACCCTCAGTACCATCTAAATCCTGACTTAATTCAACCGGGGCAAATTGTTCTTTTGCCAGTTACACTGGAAGAAACAGAAGAAGAGGAAGCGGAGCCTCTAGCGCCAGTCGAGCTTAAAAGACCTGCTAACGAAGAAGGTTGTATCGAAGGTAAGCCTGCTTGTGTTGTAACACCTTTTGAAGATGTGCTCTTTCTTACCCAAGATAAAAAATATTATTACCCTCTAGATGAATCAGCCAGCCAAGAACTTGAAAAAGAAATCGCTTTTGTCGATAGTTTGATGCAGGACTATCGTGACATAGTCGCATCCGCGCCAGATAGTGCGACAGCAGTGAAGCAAGATTTAATTGAGCATGCTAAAAAGAAAGAAACTTGGGTAAAAAAAGCTGATCAAGCAGGTGCCATTAAAGCAAATACAGTGCCTTCAACAAAAGATGAGAACTTACCAAGTCAGGATTTTATTAAAGCAAGTATCAAAGAGCTTGGAAGACAAAGAGAGCTTATTCATGAGTATCATCCTTTTTTCTCTCAGCAATCAGACACTGCCTTAAAACGTAAAAAGTTAGAGCAGATAGACAGTGAGCTGGCATTACTGAATAAACAGTTGCAAAAAGAGCCTGCTTATCAAAAAAGTGATTATAAACCTGTTGATCAATCAAAAATGGCAGGCAAAGAAACCACTTTAAAACAAAGAGCGGTGGCTAGATATGGAGTGGTAGAAGTGCTTACCGTCAGCCGAGATCGTTTTGTTTATGTCAGACAAGAATTTATTACCCGCGAAATTGAAAACTATTTGTCTAAACGGACGGTAACTTCTGCTTTAAAGGATGCGTTTATATCCCGCGATCCAGCCCGTATAGGTAAAGCTATCCTTGATGATATTAAGAGCAGTGTAAAAGATGCGGATCAAGAAAAAGTTATAGCAAAAGTTGAGCTAAAGATTAAAGAATGGAAGCTGTTTGATTATGCTTTTTTTGATAAATGGAAATCAGAAAAGTCAATTAAGAATGATGATGGAACAGTGAGTTTTGCTGCTAATGCGGAAGCGCAATTATTACGTTTTTCTGCACAAGCCTCTGCCCAGACGGATATTAATTTAACAGAAGGTAAAATTGACCTGAATATCGGTGCTCAAGCCAATTTTGCTTTAGCAGAAGGTAAGGTAGAAGCAAAAGTCTATGTTCCTTATGAAAAAGGCTACTCAATAGGAATTAATTATCGTGATGCCAATAAAAAAATAGCAAAAGTACCGCTGGGTTGTTTTAGAGTAAATGCTGGTATTAGCTTGGTATGCTTTGTGGGAGCAAGTTCTGGAGCAAGCGTGCTCTTATCACCAAAAATTGGTATGGAGTTCAATAAGAAAAAAAGGGGAGTGAGTTTAAAAGGAGATGCCTTTGCAGGCGCACAAGCTGGCGGTGAGTTATATGGTGCATTGGAATGGCAACCACCTAAAGATGTTGGTACAAAAAACTTTGCAGTATTGGCAAAAGTAGGAGCAGGTTTAGCACTTTCAGGTGGTGTTGGCGCTGGAATGGACTTCACTATTGGGCTTGAAGGAAGCAAATTTAAATTTTCATGCTCTGCACGGCTAGTTTTTGGCCCGGGTGCTGCTGGTAGTTTTGCAACAGAGGTTGGGTTAGATAAACTGTGGGATCTCGCTAAAGTTGTCTTTTTAGCACTTGAAGTGGCTGATAACCGTGAACTGAAAAATGTCGATGCAGATGCTTTTAGTTACTTTTATCGTGCAGCATATATGGGGTTTGCATTGCCAAAAGTAGTGCTTTCATCTGTGATAATTGCTGGTGAAACTAAACTTAAAAATTGGTGGGCAGAAAGAAATGAAAAATGGGAATCAAAGAAATACAAAATTGAAGAGGCCAAGCAAATAAGTAAATCGATTTTAGATAACAAAACTATTTCAGGGCTCCCTATGAGCCAATTGCCTCCTGAGGCAATTGCTATGATGCTTGATATTTTGGTAACTACTTTTGTTATTAGCTTTGATATGGATGATTATCGACAAGAAGAAAAGCAGCAAAGAGCTATTATGCTACTTCTATCAACAGGAGTTAAGACTTGGCGTAAATTTGAAGAAGTGCTTTGTAGAATGAATCCAGAAGCAAAAAACGGTGGGGATAAAGCAATCTTTAATAATATGGCACGCATCAATGCGATATTGGATAATGCAGAGCAAGATAGTTTTAATATTTGGGTGCATGAACTTTCAAGTAAAATGCCTAACCAGTCAACACCTGTGAAAAGGGCATTTAATATCGCATTTCTGAGTAATAAGCAGAAAATACAAAAGCACCAGCTAATTAAAGAACAAGCTGTAAAACTACATGCTTATAATCAATTAGATGAGCTTTACGTTTAGAAAAAATGTTTCCTTGTCAGTAATACTCTAAATATATTGTATTTTAATAAAGCTCAAATATGGAAGTTTGTATTTGAGCTTTATTAATTAGTGCTAGACACTACCAAGCTGCTGTTGCTTGTTGGAGAGCACAACGAAAGCCAAAGGTGACATAGTAATCTTCTTGATCTTCAAATTTACCACGAGTCGTAACAAATCTCTTGCTTCCATAGAGGTCCCTCATAGATTTATATTGCCCAGTTTTAGGACCTTGAGGGTTATGCTCTGGTGAGTTTTGATAGTAATCAGGAGAATACCAATCATTGACTAATTCAGATGCATTACCTGTCATATCATATAAACCTAAAGGATTGGGGGGTAATAACCCTACTTCTTGATAATCACTTTCGTAATTGATCTCATCTTTTGTATATTCATGGTAATTACCATTTGTACCTTCTAAAGCACCTTCTTCATAGCGAATATAGCCATCATTGGTTGCATAATACTGAAGATATCCACGGCTTCGGGCTGCGTATTCCCATTGCGCTTCTGTAGGCAAATCAAAGGGTAAATCAGTTAATTTTGCTATCCAAGTACAGTAGTCCTTGGCTTCTTGCCATTTTTTTATGGGCGTGGGTTTATTCATAATTGCTTTAACAATGACAGGGTACTCGACCCTTTCTTTTGCTCTAAGAACAGGAAGGTTATTTGCTATTTTGAAAGCATCAAATTCATAATAGGTAGTTTCGTATTTGGATAGGGAGTAGCTTGATAAGGTTACCTTGTGAAGGTTGATCGCACCCGTTTCGTATGAAGTGTAGCTTGATGGGCAATCAGCAAAGGGAGTCCAAACTATTTTGTCTAAGTCTGCAATTTCACATGGCGCTTTAAAATCTCCCATCATAAAGCTGCCACCTTCTACAAAAACCATGTCGTCCATGGACTTAACTGCAACAGACAGAATATGCTGTTTGAGTTCTTTATCTGCATCAGGATAGAGACTTTCAATATTGGCTATTATTTCAGTAATTTTCTCATTGGAGACATGTTCGCTTTTAACTTGTAAGGCGTTCCCACCACATGCCGTTAGTAATGAAAATGCAACAGATAATGTCGCTAATTTTGTCTTAAACACTTTTTCTTCCTTGAATCATTTGTCTATTTTGAGAGTGCTTTACTCTAGTAATGAGGCAAGTATAAATGCGATTCTAGGTGTGAAGAAGTATTAAGGCCACTTTGTTAGAAAATTTACAAAAAAGTAATAAATAACTGTTTTCTGGGCAATTTCTTGCCTGAAATTAGCGTGTTTTTAATTACATATTTTTCAATTCAATATTTATTTGAAGTACTTACAGATAAACGGGTATTAGTAATAACCCGTTTATCTATTTTTGTTTTTCTTTATTGAGTTTGAATTACCTATTTATCACAGGCAGCTTTGGCCAAGCACGTTTGTGTAATAACTCGCAGCCTGTTTCAGTGATGAGAATGTTCTCTTCATGTACCATCATTTTCCCTGGTGCGAAGGTCATCCCAGGCTCAAGTGTTAGTATCATGCCAGCTTCTAAAGTCACGTCACCATTTTCGACATTTGAAGGCCATTCAGTGAGCTGCATGCCTAATCCGTGACCCATACGGCCCACATCGTTACCCAATGCACCGGCATTTTCGAGTACATTCCACATGGCTTTCCAGACATCTCCTGTGGTTTTACCTGCACTCGCCGTTTCTAGCCCTGCTTCTGTGGAAGCGTAAACAGCCTCGTAAGCATAATGGGTTTGTTTATCGACTTGGCCAAAGGCATAGTTACGGTCAAAGTCACTAAAGTAACCATCAAAATTCGCACCTGTATCTATGATTAATACATCCCCTTGGGTGAGAATGCGATCCGTTGGCCCCATGATGATATTGTCGTAGCCATCTTTACCGGATGCGGAAATAAGGTAAGGGCAAGTATCAGCACCAAGGCGAAGCATTTCTAATTGCATGGCTTTACAGGCTTGTCTTTCTGTCATGCCTGCTTTTAGGTTTTCAAGTAGATAATCAAAGCCTGCTGCCGTAACTTCACAAGCAAAACGGGTTTTGGCAACTTCAGCAGGAGATTTAACACTGCGCACTTGTCTAATTAAGCCACTGATATCTTGTATTTGGTGGCGTCCAACACTTTGATTTAATGCACGCTTTAAAGACTGGTAGTTATCAGCAGGCATACGTAAATGTGTTTCTGGACCAAGCATGGCACCAATTTTAAAACTGGTTGTTGATACCTCTATCAAGGTATCTCTCAATAAGCTAATACCGTCATCTTCTGGTCTAGGAGATGGCCAGCACCTGACATCTTCTATCCAAGTTTCATCAAAGCCTGCTTTACCTATTTCTGGCACAATCGCAATCGGTTTACCCATAATAGGAATCACTAAAAACCAAGGCCTTGTTGGGCTTTCCCAAAATTGGGATTTAAAACCGCTGAAGTAACGAAATTCTGGCTCAGTTGTTAAAAATAGGGCATCAATATTTTGTTGACCCATTAAGGCTTGAAGTCTTTCGGTTCTTTGTTCAAATTCAGCTTGATCAAAGCCACGTGGTGGTGCAATTAATTCTGTATTCATGATTATTTTTATTCTCTGTATTTAATGTGCTAAGCATGATCATAAGATCATGCTTAGCAAGTTTTAGTTAAGTGTCAGCCAGAAAATGCCAGATCGCGAAGTAATAGGGCAATATCAGGGAAATAGATCAATAACGCCGACATGGTAAATAAAATAAGTATGAAGGGTAATGTCCCTCTAATGACTTCCATATAAGGTTTATTGAAAATAGCGATTGCCGTGAAAATATCACAACCAAAGGGAGGTGTGGCGGACCCAATAGCCATTTGTAGTGTAATCATGACACCCACCAGTACTGGGTCTAAGCCCGCAGCATCCACGATAGGGACAAAAATTGGTGTGAGAATCACGAGTACGACAAGTGAATCTACAAACATGCAGCCCACAAAAAAGCTTAAGGCAATTACAAAGAGAATGTACTCTTTAGAAGCATCTTCAAGGTTCAGTGGTGCAAGTAAGTCTTGTGGAATTTGTTCGAATGAAATGTACCAAGAGAACGCTTGGCCCATACCCACAAGGATGAAAACAACGGCAGTAATCAAGCCTGTACTTAGGGCCGCATCTATTACATCTTTTAAGCTAAGCTGACGATAAACAAAGCACTCAACTATGATGGCATAAAGCACTGAAAAGGACGCCGCTTCGGTTGGCGTTACCGCGCCAGAGTAGATACCACCGACAATTAAAGCAGGAAAACCCAATGGAATCAGTGCTTTTTTAAACGCTGTGACTCTCTCTTTAAGTGACGCTTTTTCGACTAAGGTAATGCTGTCGCCTTGTAATACGCTATAAAAGTAGCAGTAAGCTGAGAACATGATAGCCAGCAGAATGCCCGGTCCAATCCCGGCAATAAAGAGCTCACCCACACTGGTGTTAGCCAATGTGCCATAAAGAATTAAACCTATGCTAGGGGGAATTAAGAAAGCTATGTCACTGGCATTGATAATTAGCGCCATGACAAAACTGTCTTTATAACCTGCTTGTAATAATCTTGGGCGCATTATCTGGCCAACAGACACAACCGTTGCCTGTGTCGAGCCTGAAACAGAGCCAAATAGAGTGCAGCTTATGCAAGCAGTAATAGGCAGGCCGCCGCGTAAATGGCCAATAAAAGCCTGAATTAAGCCTAATAAGTTATTCGCCGTATGGCCGCGTGTCATGATGTCGGCCGCCAAAATAAACATAGGTACGGCAATTAAAGCATTAGGGGAAATACCAGTGATCATTTGTTGAATGACAACACCTGTATCTATGCCTGAAAAGTGGATTAAGCCAATCAAAGCGCCAACGGCTAATGGCACCACCATAGGGAAACTTAAGAATAATAAAATAACCATGCTTGCCACAAGCGTGAAAGTGACAACATAAATGTCTAATTCACCGGCAATAATGTCTGAAAAAAACTCAATAAATGAACTCATAAAAGGGTACTCATTAAACCTTAAAGAAGCTGATAACCTGATGCTGACTCACAATGTTAGATATCAACTGTGTCGTGAGATAAGTAAATCTCCTTATGGGTAAGGTTCATAAAGAAGGCAATAATGTACTGGAGTCCTGCCATCGCTAAACCAATAGGGATGATTGAGAAAACCAAATAAACAGGAAACTGTAATGCAGGGCTTAAACGGTTTAGGTCTTTAACTTCCATGACATAGATATAGGCTTTATAAGAAAGGTAAAACATCAAAAGACCTGTTGTAATGGCGATTAATGTCGCAATGAACTTTCTTGCCGGAAAATTAAGTGAGTCATAAAGCGCTGTCATGCGAATGTTACGGCCTTTTCTAACCGCGTAAGCAAAACCAATAAAGGTAACCGCAACTATTAAAAACTGGTTGAGTTCTTCCGAAAAGAAGAGGCTCTTGCCAAAAGCATAACGACCTATCGCGTTTGCAGTGGAATTGGCCATCATCAGCAGAATAGACGAAAAAACAATGGTTTTTTCGATCGTTTCAGTAATACGACTGATGTGAAAGAGGATTTTTTTCATAAGAACACACCTTAATAAAGCAGACTAAAACAAATGCTTAGACCTAACCTCTGTCCTTGCGTATAGGGTTAGGTCTAAGTCTTGAGGTATTACATAGAGGCGTCGTTAACTTCTTGAATTAAGCTTTGAAGAATTTTCTTCGCACCGGCACGAGCTTCTGCTTTATCACTACCTTGATAAGCATTTTCAACCACATTGTAGTAGGTCTCGTGTAGGTTTGTGCTTAACGCTTTGAAACGAGCACGTTCATCTGCGTTTAGGGTAACAACCTGCATGTCAGGGCGTTCAGCCATGATTTTCTTCATGTTCTCAGCATTGATTTTTAACTGGTAATCATGTGCGGCTTGTTCAGCTACCTTAATGGCTTTACGAACCATAGCTTGTTTTTCACTTGAAAGACCGTTGAACCATTTGCTGTTAGTTGACACTGTGCCTACGTAAGGCTGTTGGCCAGGTAGCATTAGGTAATCTTGTACTTCATGCCATTTTGCGTTGTACACGAAGTAGATAGGGTTAACCATGCCATCAACGGTTTTAAGTTGAAGTGCACCATAGACTTCGCCCCAAGATAAAGGTGTTGGTGTCGCACCAAAAGCTTTATAAGTTTCAACTGGGATAGTTGATGTGAAAGTACGAATTTTCTGACCAGCAAAATCTTCTGGACTACGGATAGGCTTATTAGCACCCCATACCATCTCACCTTCTGAGATCATGGTAAGTAGCTTCAAGTTTACGCGCTCAAACTTATCAGCAAGGTCTTCATAAATGGTTTTACTTCCTGTTAATACTTCACGTACAACGTCTGTTTCTGTGCCCATTACGTAAGGTACGCTCAGAGCTTGTACTTCAGGTACGTATGAGCCTAGGTGCCCAGTACCCACAGACACAAATTGCACTGTGCCTTTGGCAGTGAGCTCAACAATGTCATTCTCTGTGCCAAGCTGGCCGTAGTAATAAACTTTGACACGGATATCACCATCGGATTCTTTTTTGATCGTTTTAGCAAAGGTTTGTGCAAAGATATCTTGCACATCTTTTTTATCTTCTTCTGAGGCAAACTTCCAAGTTTCTGCGCTAGCACCCATGCTAATGCCCATTGCGAGTAGTGTGGTTAATAGTTTTTTCATGTGAATATCCTTAGATTTTATTTTTAGAGTTAAGGTTTGCTTGGTTGATTGCCTATTAATTAGGTCAATTGATCAGTGACTAGTTGCACCCAGTATTGAGCGCCATAGCCAAGAATATTGTCGTTAAAGTCGTAATTAGGGTTATGAAGTGCACAGCCACCAACAGATTCCACCCCATTGCCAATAAGGGCGTAACAGCCTGGTTTCACCCTTAGCATGCTGGAGAAATCTTCCGAAATTGTAAGAGGCAAGCAATCTGGATCAACGTTGTCTTTTCCAAAAACTTTGTTCGCTGCTGCAATAGCATGTTCCGTTTGAATTGGGTTGTTCACTGTAGGGTAAAATGCATTGGTAAATGTGAATTCATATTCCGCGCCCGCAGCATGGCAAATACCAGAAACAATGCGTTCCATGCTCTCTTCAATTTTTGCAAGGCTTGCCTCACTAAAGCAGCGACAGTCGCCTTTAATGGTGACTTGTGAAGGGATAACGTTCACTGTGCCATTAGTTAGAAACTCTGTGGCAGAAACAACGGCCGTCTCTTCAATGGCATTGAGATTACGAGAGACGATAGTTTGTAATCCAAGAATGATTTGAGAGCCGACAACAATTGGGTCAACGCCTTTATGTGGCATAGCCGCATGGCCACCAATGCCATTTACAACAATTTCAAAACTGGTTTCGCTGGCCATTAGAGAACCGGGTCTCACAATATATTTGCCTTCAGCGAGCCCCGGCATATTGTGTAGTCCATAAACTGCATCAATTTTAAAACGCTCAAATAGACCATCATCTATCATGGCTTGTGCACCTTCACCATGCTCTTCATCTGGTTGAAAGATAAAGTAAACCGTACCGTTAAAGTCTTTGGTTTGAGCAAGATAACTCGCAGCGCCTAAAAGCATGGCAGAGTGACCATCATGGCCACAGGCATGCATTTGACCTTGGTGTTTTGAACAGTGAGCGAAGGTGTTTTCTTCATTAATAAAGAGGGCATCCATATCGGCACGAAGGCCAATACTTTTTTGGCCATCACCGCTTCTTAACACGGCCACTATGCCTTGTTTGCCAATATTACGAATGACTTCAAGGCCAAAACTTTCTAACTTTTCCGCAATAAAGTCTGCTGTTAGTGGTAGGTCGAAACCGCACTCAGGAAAGCTATGCATATGACGACGCCATTGGGTCATTTGTTTTATCAATTGTGGATCTAATGACATATCTAAACTTCTCTTTTATGAATGGTGTGAAGGCTGCTTAAAGGTGTTTTTGTGAAAGTAAGCTACCAAATCCAGTGACTTGCTTAGGGTATTGAAGCAATTGCAAGCTGTGCCAAGCTAAGGCCTGATTGCTGCTAATCACTGGGATTTTTAGTTTTGCTTCCAAAGTGTCTAGCACTAAAGAAGCGCGTAATGCGGTACAGGAAATAAACATGAGGTCTGCTTTCTCATCGCAAGTAGCAAGAGCGGCATCTTGGATATCTTGAGGTGTGATGTAAGTCATAGCTGTATCATCTTCAAAACCAAATCCTGCAATACTGAGCACTTCGTATCCTTGATTGCTGAAGAAATCGGCAACTTCTTGGTTAACAGTTTCTGTATAAGGGGTAAGAATCGAGATTTTTTTGGCTTTGAAATGATTAAATGCTGTTAAAGCTGAAGTAACAGGGTTTGTCACTGGTACACCGGGTTTAGCTTGCTGAATTAACTCAGTGATACGCTCTACACCAATGGCAATTGTGCCTGAGGTGCATGCATACATGACGGCATCAAGTCGGGTACCTGGTAAAAGAGTTGCTGCCGTATCTGTGATACCTGGCGCCATGGTACGTAGGTTCTCAATCGTCAAAGGATTTACGTTTTTGACTCGACTGGTAAAAAACTGCACATCATCTGGATACATGCGCGACAGATCCGTTTCTATATTGAAATCTGTCGCTAAAGAAATAACACCAATACGTCCTGCTGGAGCGAGACGTTCTAAAGGTTGCTGATGTTGTACGTTTATTATTTTCATCATGCTCTCTTATCTGTGTCGGACTGTTTAACTTGTCCTGTGTTCAATCTAGGTATGTCTTAGTTTTGCTACGTGGCTAAGTCATGTATCCATGCTACGCCTTTGAAATGCGGAAATTCATGCAATAACAAGGGCAGGATGAAGAACCGCCGCAAAATTTAAGTAAATATGCGTAAAAACTCACGTAAGAATTCTTCACTATGAAAGCAGTCTTTAAATTTTAAAATACGCGCTTTTGTTTATTAGCTCGTACAAAGTAAGTAGGTAAGCCTTCTATGAGTGATCTTCAATCCAGTAACTATGATAATTTCGATGCCAAAATTCTCGATATTATTCAACAGTCTAACCGTGCAACATCAGAGCAAATTGCCGACCAAATCGGGTTATCTGCTGCCGCCGTACAAAGGCGCATGAAACGTATGCGTGAACAAAATATTATTAGTGCAGATGTCGCCGTGGTAAATCCAAAAGCAGTCGACCGTAATGTGACTTTAATAGTACAAGTGACGTTAGAAAGAGAGAGATTGGACTTATTAGATACCTTCAAAAAAGAAATGAAGCGCCATACTTATGTTCAACAATGTTATTACGTAACCGGAAGTGCGGATTTCATTTTAGTGGTCACCGCGAAAGATATGTCTGACTATGAAGCTTTCACACGACAAGTCTTTTTTGAGAATTTAAATATCCGCCATTTTGAGACGAATGTGGTGATGGATCCCGTAAAAGTCGGTCTATCTGTGCCGTTAATGCTTTAGCTGAATAGTGATTTATACTTATAATTATTTGGTTTTAAAGTGTTTTTATCTTTAAAAATACCGCCATACAGTTTAATTATGTTGAATATTTTTTATATTTATTTTGCTCAATAAAATGGGATGAAAATTCATTTTAGTTGTCCTAATAAATGCGTTAATTTTTGCTAGTAGATAAAGAGCATAAGACAATTTTAAGACGTTATAAAAACGCTTGCTTTAATGAAGTGAGTGTTTCTATTTAGGTGTTATTGATTAATCAAAAGGTTGATAGAGCTTGTTTAGGGTCGCCTTAAGATAAAAGTGTTTTATGACGAATGTTTTAATGGTTTTAAGTTAAATCGCTCACATAAAGTGGTGCGATATAAATCATCATCTTTAGGCAATTTTAACTCTTAAAAAGGGCAAAATAATGAAAAAACCCGTACGTATTGCTGTGACTGGTGCTGCTGGTGCAATAAGTAGTTCTTTACTGTTTCGTGTCGCTGCTGGAGAAATGTTTGGCACGGACCAACCAGTTATTTTACAACTGATTGAAGTGCCGCAAGCGATGGAGCAATTGCGTGGTTTAGCCATGGAGTTGGAAGACTGTGCATTACCTTTGTTGCACACAATTCGTATTTTTGACAACCCAGAAGCAGGCTTTGAAAATGCCCATTATGCAATTCTAATCGGTGCTCGTCCGCGTTCTGCTGGTATGGAACGTAACGATCTTTTAACGGCGAATGCTGAGATTTTTGAGCGTCAAGGTCGTGCTTTGAATGAAACGGCCGCTCGTGATGTTAAGGTGCTCGTTGTAGGTAACCCTGCAAACACGAATGCCTTAATTGCCAGCCGTAATGCGCCGGATTTAAGCCCAACACAGTTTACCGCCATGACTCGTTTGGATCACAACAGAACTAAGGGAATGGTTGCTAACTCTTTAGGTGTAAACGCGGAAGAGATACACAAGGTAATTATTTGGGGTAACCACTCTTCAACACAATACCCTGATCTGAACCACGCTAAAATATTTGGCGATAAGGTGATTGGCCAGTTAGATGAAACCTATTATAAGAATGAATTAATCCCACGTATCCAGCAAAGGGGCGGTGAGATTATTAAGGCAAGAGGCCACTCTTCTGCTGCGTCTGCCGCACAAGCGATTATCGATCATATGAGGGATTGGGCTTTAGGTACTGCTGAAGATGAACTTGTGAGCATGGCGATTGTAAGTGACGGTAGTTATGGAATCGAAAAAGGAATTTTCTACTCTTTCCCTGTTCGCTGCCGTTATGGCCGTTATCAAATTGTGACAGGCCTTGAATTGTCTGACTTCAGTCAAGAGCGTATGAAATTAACAGAAGCTGAGCTATTAGAAGAAAAAGCATCGGTTAATCATCTACTACCTAAAGAAACAGAAGAGTCTCACTCTAATCTTACAATCTGTCTTCGCTCAGGCAAAACCTTGGTTGGTGATGGTTTGTTGAAGTCTGGATCAGCGGTATTAGAGACAAATCGTCTGCTATAGGCTTTTTAGCTAAATCAGGTTAATTAGAAAACCTGCCATAGTTTATGTGGCAGGTTTTTTTATGGGTAAAGCTCTATGTTGTTAGTCGATATGATGGATTAATTCGATAAAACTAGTCTATTTTTGTTAATTGAATTTCTTCGATTCACATTGTGAAACGTATGTTTCACTTTGTGATTTTTTCCTGTAATCTCATTTTATTGAATGGGGGAGGGTAACCTCTCATTGATTTAGCTATAAGAGATTTGATTAGGGGAAGTATGATGAAAAAGCCCGTATGTATTGCTATAACTGGTGCGTCTGGAGGTATTAGTAGTTCGCTATTATTTCGCTTGGCAGCAGGTGAAATGCTGGGATTAGATCAACCTGTCATACTGCAACTGGTCGAAGTGCCTCAGGCAATGACATCTCTATCTGGATTAGCACTTGAATTAGAAGATTGTGCCTTGCCGCTTTTACAGGATATTCGTATTTTTGATAATCCTGAGGAAGGTTTTGCCGGAGCAAATTACGCGATATTAATTGGTGCAAGGCCTAGAAGTGCAGGTATGGAGCGTAATGATCTCTTAACGGCTAATGCACAAATATTTGAGCGCCAAGGTAAAGCGTTAAATGATTATGCTAATTCTGAAGTAAAAGTGCTGGTGGTGGGTAACCCTGCTAATACTAATGCCTTGATTGCCTCTCGTAATGCGCCTGATTTGGATCCAAAACAATTTAGTGCTTTGACTCGCCTTGATCATAACCGCGCGAAAGGCTTAGTCGCTAAGCACCTTGGTGTGAACGCAGAAGCCGTTGAGAATGTCATTATTTGGGGAAACCACTCATCAACTCAGTACCCAGATTTAACTCAGGCGCAAGTTGAAGGTGAGGCTGTACTCAAACAAATAGACGAAACTTACTATCATAATGAGTTAATTCCACGTATTCAGCAGCGTGGTAGTGAGATTATTAAAGCGCGAGGACATTCATCTGCGGCATCCGCTGCACAGGCTATTTTGGATCATATGCATGATTGGGCATTAGGTACAGAAAATGATGACATTGTCAGTATGGCGACCTTTAGTGATGGCAGTTATGGTATTGAAAAAGGTTTGTTTTACTCATTCCCCATGCGTTGTCAAAACGGTGTGTGTGAGATTGAACAAGGGCTAGCTTTAACTGATTTTAGTAAAGCACGTATGTTAGCAACACAAGATGAATTGATGGAAGAGAGAGCCTCAGTTAATCATCTACTGCCTTAATTCAGTAGTCACTTTTTTAATGCAAGCCAACTAAACCATGTTTAGTTGGCTTTTTGTTTTTTAAGTTACTGTTTAAAAACTATTTTTTGCCAATCAGGCAACTTCTTACTCAGGTTTTAGCAATACTTTGCCTGTTTTCATGCTAGATCACCAAAAAACTAATCATTTCAAGCTTTTAGCCTTGCTGGCCTAATAATTGCTCTTCACGCCTGCTTAGCCCTCTTTTTAATGGGGCTTCATCAAATAACTGAGTAAAGACTCAATAAATAATAAGCCTCAGGAAGATAGGCTTATCATCTATGACAGAATTAATGGACTAACCTCATGGCACAGCTAACTGGATTACAATTTACCCTTACTGTTGAAGGCTTGGCTCAAAGCGCTTTTGTTGTAACAGAATTTAGCGGTGAAGAATCTTTATCTCATCCTTTTTATTTTAATGTCACGCTGGCAAGCCGAGTAGAAAACCTTATGCCGCAGCAAATAGTGGATAAGCCTGTTTGCTTAAGCGTTTATCAAGATGGACTGCCTCAGCAAGTTTGGCATGGCATAGTAAAGGGATTTGAGCAGGGTGACACAGGGCATCATCATACTTTTTATCGCCTGGTAATGGTGCCAGCACTGAGTCGTTTATCTCTAAGGCATAATAGCCGAATCTTTCAGTTACAAAGTGTGCCAGAGATTATCTCTATTCTACTTACGGAAATGGGCATTAATGATTACGCCTTTTCTTTCAGCCGTGAGTGCCTCCAACGAGAATACTGTGTTCAGTATCGTGAGACTGATTTTGACTTTGTCTCTAGACTTGCTGCAGAAGAGGGGTTGTTTTATTTCTTCACCCATTTAGATGGTAAGCACACCTTAGTGTTTAGTGATGACACCCAAGCTGTACCCAATGTTGCTAAAGCTATGATGTATAACCCATTGTCTGGCGGGCAAGCTAGCCTACCTTTTGCGCAACATTTTGTTCGACATACACAAATAAAGCCTGCGAGTGTACAACTTAAAGACTATAGCTTTAAGCAGCCTTCCTATAGCTTTTTACAGGATGCGGTTGGTACTGAATTGGAGTCTCAACAAGAGACTTACGATCACTTTGATTATCCAGGGCGTTATAAAGACGATGAGAGCGGCAAAGCATTTGCTCAGTATCGCATTCAAGCATTACGTAATGATGCTATTTACGCACAAGGCGAAAGTAATTTTGCAGCCTTAACGACGGGTTATAAGGTGACCTTGATGGATCACCCGCAAGAGGTTTGTAATCAAGCTTGGTTGTTGGTGAAAATTAAGCATAAAGGCTCACAACCTCAAGCGTTGGAGGAAATGGGTGGTGAAGGAGCTACGCGTTATTCAAATCAATTTGAAGTGATACCCGCACATCGGCAGTGGCGCCCTAATTTGGGTGCTAGGCCGAGAGTGACTGGGCCACAAATCGCCATCGTAGTCGGACCGGAAGGGGAAGAGGTCTACTGCGATGAGTTTGGGCGGGTAAAAATTCAGTTTCCTTGGGACAGATATAGCCAAGGGGATGAATTTTCCAGTGCATGGGTGCGGGTATCTCAGGCGTGGGCAGGGGCACAATATGGAATGGTGACCCTGCCGCGTATTGGGCATGAAGTGATTGTAAGCTTTTTAGAGGGTGACCCTGATCAGCCAATCATTACTGGTCGAACTTACCACATAGCGAATCAAGCGCCTTATGCGTTACCAGAGCACAAGACTAAAACGGTATTACGTACCGAATCCCATCAAGGGGATGGTCATAATGAATTAAGGTTTGAAGACCAAGCGGAACAAGAAGAAATTTATCTGCATGCGCAAAAGGATTTGAGTCTTTTAGTACAAAATGATCGTACTGATGATATTCAAAATGACCAACATATTAAGGTCACTAATAACCGATTTAGCCATGTGAAGCTGGATGACACCTTAACCGTAGAAGGTGAAAAACGTGAGTATGTTACCGCCAGCCAAAGCCTAGTGATTGAAGGTTCTCTAACCTTAAAGCAAGGCAAAGCTCTGGTTAATGAAGCAGGTAACGAGATACATCTTAAAAGTGGTTCCAAAGTCGCGATTAATGCAAGCAGTGCTATCACAATCAAAGCGGGTGGCAGCTTTATGCAAATCGATGGCGGTGGTGTTCACCTTGTCGGTGGGGGTATCAACCTTAATGCCGGCGGCGCCGCAGGCAAAGGCTCTGGCTACAAAGGCCTCATGGCAGAATTGCCAAACTCTTTGGAAGAGCCTGAACCATTAGCGGAAGCAAGGCGTATCTCACTAGCAGGATTTCTAAAGGCAGAAGAAGCGAATGTTGTGGCTGTTAAGCTTTGCCCTTTAGCTGAAGGGGGTGCATGATGCGTGATACTTGGCTTGCAAAGTATGACCAGAAAAGCTGTTATTGGTTACTGGATCATGGCACCTGTGAAAAGGCTAAAAATTACTTTTTAGAGCAGGCTGTACAGGGCTTTATGACCTCTGCAGAACCTCTATTTGTTGACCCACCTTTTGATACTTTAAAAGCGCAAACCCCTTGGCTTATTCCAGTATCAGATACTGCTCTATCCTTGCCTGAGTCAATTTTATCTCAAGGGATTTTGTTACATTCTCATGCAGAGAAGGCGCTTGTCGCAAGGCACTTACGTAGTTTATTAAATGCTGAATTAGCGGAAGAGCAAGTCCTGTTTCGGTTTTACGATACTAAGGTGCTAACACAGATGTTACCCATGATGAGCTTGGCTGAACAGTCAGAGTTTATGGGGAATATTGATGCTATCTTGATTCAGCCTGCTTTTGAAGAGAGCTTAGAAGAAAGCCTTGCTGATAATGAAGCAACAGAAAAAGGTGCTGAGGAAGAAGGTGCTGAGACAGGCTTTATTGTGCTTGAAAACGATAAAGCAACAGAATATGAAGTGCGCACCGAACCTTGGTGGATAATCGCCCCAGAACACCTAGCAGGCTTATACAATATTAAGCATCATGCTTACGCAGTATCTCGTCGGTTATGGGAAGTACTACCTCAGTTGATGAGTAAGCTAAAAACACCATTAGTCACCTTGGAAACAGGCTTTGAGAAAGCTAAAGAGCAAAAGTTAGCGAAAGATGAGGCCGAGCTTTGGGTTTTAGCTCATATTGCCCATGGTACACAAACGGAATTGGATGAACTTGTTTCTAGTTTGAAATTGGATACTAAGCAACAAGAATATGTACAAGAATGGATGGAGAATAGTGCATGGCAGCTTTAGCGGGTGATGGTACCTGTATTGAATGTGAGGCTTTGACTCATTGGGTCGAGCTTCAAATTATTGATGAGTACAATAAAGGCTTTGCTGGCATTAAAGGCTTGTTAACCGATGGCGCGGGTACTGAACATGAAATCACCCTAAAAGATGGCCCCATACTAGTTAAGAAATTAGCAGCAGGGCCTGTTACCTTAGTGCTTGATAATGAAACTTGGCTAGCAGAAGCACAAACCCGTAAACCTGATGATGGTAGTGATCCAGAAATTGCTAAAAGCTTGGATGAAAACCTAACCAAGCCAGGTAATAAAGTCAGTGTTAAAGAGCTCCAGTCAGTCACCACAGGGGATTTAATTGTCCTTGAAGGTGAACAAAAACTACCTGAAAAGCATTTAGCAACCAGCTGTCTGAGCCTTATCGCTGATAATAGTTATGTGATTAAAGTGGCGGGTTTTAATTATCTGTCTTTGAGGATTGGTGTGTTTTTTGATGGCACAGGAAACAATACAGAGAATGCCTTAAATGGACAGCAAGAAATTGAAGAGTGGTTAGCGCAGGTTTGTAATGATCCTACTGAGCTAGAAGAAAATTTAGAGCTCTGTCGTGAAGGCCAATTACCAGTAGAAGGTAGCTATGCTAATGATAAAACGAATGTTGAGAAGCTTTATGCTTTGTATCTAACTCAACTTGATGAAACGAGTAGCCAATTGGCAGCTGGGGTTTATGTAGAAGGTATAGGTACTACTGAAGGTGAGAGTGACAATGTTATGGGCTCTGCTTTTAGTTTGGGTGACACTTCAATCAAATCAAGAGTGGAGCAGGTGTGCGATACTTTGATTAAAGACAGGCTGGCTTTAATTCAAGATTTTAGTGAATATGACGGTGTTTTAAGTATTAAGTTTGATGTTTTTGGGTTTAGTCGAGGCGCTGCCGCTGCGCGTCATTTTGTAAATACTATTGATACTAAAGATGATCATGGTTTAGTTAAGTCACTACCGACTATTAGTGGATTTGGCTTTAAGATTGGTTATGATTGGACAAAGCGCGAAGATAGCCGCATTGGCTTTGTTGGTATTTTTGATACGGTTGAGTCCGCTGTGCAGGACACCTTGCTTGGCTTGTCTGATGATTGTGCTGAAAGGGTTGTACACTTATGTGCGGGTGATGAATATCGAAAAAACTTTCCCTTGACCCGTATTACCTCAGATATTGAAGGAAGAAAGATAGCGTCACAATTTACTGAGGTAATGTTACCTGGAGCCCATTCTGATGTAGGTGGCGGTTATAGAAGCCGACACACATATTCTGCCAATGCAGATGCTGCCATGATCGAAGGAAGTCGATTGCGCTATTTTGTTTGTTCTGAGCGTGAAATCACAGGGAAACTTCATACAGATAATCGAGCTTATCAAGATGCTTTAAAATATGCTCAACTAAAGTTATCCGAAGGCTGGGGTGACAAAATCGTTACTAAAGTCAAAGGAGATAAATCCTATGATGATGATTTTGCTTTTGGTGAAATAGGGCTAAAAGTGAAATACCGTTTTAGGAGGCAAGGAAGGTCTACCCGTAAATTTATTCATGTTGATGTTATGTTAAAAAGAATGGTTGAAGGTGAGCTCTCTCGTATCCCTTTGCATATGATGTTTGAGGCGGGTTGCCATGTTGGAGTGCCATTTAAAGAATGGAAAGAGTCAAATCCTGATTTGAAAATAAATTTAAAAGATAGGTCTTTACCTATAGAACTAAAGGATGTTGATAGCCAGCTTCTTAAGAGTGCTTGTAAAAGTGGTGTTTTGGATTTAAGGAACCAAATAGACAATAAAAAGTATAAATTAATTAGACGATATTATTGTCATCATAGCTCTAAAAATAATGGCTTTATTGATGGTATAGTAAATAGTGCAAATATCGTAAATGATCTACCTGTAAGGGAATATTTTGCAAATACTCCAGGAGAGGAATCTTGAAAAAAGTTTTTATATTTTTATCTTCATTGTTACTTGTTGCTTGCACTAATAGTCCAAAAGAGTGGAGCTACTTAGTTGGTCCTACAACTGATGAAATACATAATACTGGACTAGGTTTTTTTTTCGAGGATAAAAAACTTATACAGGGTTTAGAGGTTGGTGCCGTATCTGACTTCCGTAAGAGTATGATTTTAAAAGGAGAGTTTAAATTTCAGCATAAAAGTAAGCGAACTGTTAAAGATGGAGTACCTGTAGGTGCATTTGTTGAATGGGTGAGTTATATATCAAAAAAACGCTATGGCATCGTTCTTGATTTACCTAAAGAACTACCTGAAATGATGATGGATAAAACTTCAGCTTCAAATTGTCAGAATTTGTTTATTCCTAAAGGCCTTGTATTTGGGCTTGCACCAAATGGTTATGTGGAAGTGTATCTATTTAATGGTTGTTGGGATGAAAGTGTTTTAGTCAGTCGAGCTTTCGCTAAAGAAGTGGAAACAGAATATGACAAATCTTATGCTCTTGAAGACCAGTATGGGATTAATGAATTTCATAATAAGAACAAAGAGTTTCTTGAGAAAAATGAAATACCTTACTGGCGCTTTCAGCTTGATCAAGCTCCAATTTCAACGAGCTATGGTGTAGTCACCTTACCTCCTGAAAAAATTTAATAGCTTAATTGAGATGCCTAAAAGCCGCTTCCATAGCGGCTTTTTTATTGTCAAAATACAGACGTTTATTTGAACCATATATAGGGAGAGTGGTTATTTTTAGTTTTACAGGAAGTGTGGCCTATATCATGGGTATCGTTTTATCTATTTTGATTCTTGCCACTTTGGCGTGTGGTTTTATGAGGAGCAGAATGGAACAAGATAGCTATGAGGAGCTAAAGCAAAGGATTAAGTCTTGGTGGGTGATTATCGGGCTTTTATTTGCTGTGCTGTTAAGTGGTACGACTATATCAATTATCTTTTTTGCATTTTTAAGCTTCTTGGCGTTAAAAGAGTTTCTTTCTATCGTGCCTATGCGACCTGTTGATCGTAAGGTGATTTTCTGGGCGTATCTATCTATTCCACTGCAATACTACTGGGTGTCTATTGAGTGGTACGGCATGTTTATTGTGTTTATTCCTGTTTATGTCTTTTTATTTTTGCCCATGCGTATGGTGCTAACAGGTGATACTAAGGGGTTTATTCGCTCGGCTGGTGTTGTTCATTGGGCTTGTATGCTGACCGTTTTCAGCATTAGCCATATTGCTTATCTGTTAGTTTTGCCCGGATCTACTAATGAGACTAGTCATGAATATGAAGCATTAGGGTTAGTTTTGTTTTTGCTCTTTATGACCCAGTTTAATGATGTAGGCCAATATGTCTGGGGCAAGCTGTTTGGTCGTCATAAGATTATTCCTAAGGTGAGTCCAAATAAAACCTGGGAAGGCTTTATTGGTGGTGTTGCAACGGTGACTTTGTGTTCCGCTATCATTGGGCCTTTATTAACCCCTTTAAATTTTTACCAAGGTGCATTTGCTGGTTTACTGGTTGCTACCAGTGGCTTTGTGGGTGATGTGGTTATTTCATCAGTGAAGCGAGATTTGCAAATTAAGGATAGTGGTAGCTTGATTCCAGGGCATGGGGGAATTCTAGATAGAATGGATAGTTTAACTTATACCTCGCCTTTGTTTTTCCATCTTATTTATTATGTGAGTTATTAGCGTGGGACGTATTCTTAAAGTAATTTTCTTCGCTTTTTTGGTTAAGCCAGTGGTTTTAGTTATCCTTGGTCTGAATTTAAGAGGCCGTAAGAGCTTGCCCATTAAGGGGCCAGCGGTCATTGTTGCCAATCATAACAGTCATCTCGATGCTCTGGTGTTAATGAGTTTATACCCTTTATCTATGATTCATAAAGTCAGGCCTGTTGCCGCAGTGGATTATTTTTTAAGTAAAAAAGGATTTTTGTCTTGGCTCTCTCTTAACTGTATTAACATAGTGCCAATGAAGCGAAAAGGGGAGGGTGATAAGGCGAACTTATTCTCAGCCTGTCATCAAGCGTTAGATCAAGAAGATATTCTGATTCTCTTTCCAGAAGGAAGTCGAGGCAAACCTGAGCAATTAAGCCAGCTTAAAAAAGGGGTTTATTATTTATTGAGTGAAAGAAATGATACTCAAGCAACGCCTGTTATGATTCATGGGTTAGGGCGCTCTTTACCTAAAGGTGAAGCGATTTTGGTGCCTTTTAATTGTGATGTGATTATTGATGAGCCTATAGGGTCGGTAGATAACGCGACTGAGTTTATTAACCAGTTAGATTCTTGTTTCGAACGCCTGGCTGAGCAATGTATTACTAAGCAGTTAATAGATGGGGAGCAAGAATAAAGAGAGCCAATTTTTAAATGCTTGGCTCTCTTTTAGTATTAACTTCTTGAGGGGGAGGGAGCTGTAATTGTTAATTTAATTGGCTGTTTAAGTACTTTTGATACAGGGATATATTCACTTCCATGTACTTAGATTTGACATAATCTGGTCGAATTTCGTTTAGGTGCTCTGTTATCTCTTCATTAGTTTTTCCGTTAAATAGCATCCAAGCCCATATCACAATCACGGAACGAGAAAGCCCTAGAGCACAATGTACATATATGCCATCTGACTTATGCTTTTCTATCAAGACAACGGCTTTGTGAATGGCTTTAGGGCATTGAATGGTTTGATCCAAGAAATTAAATCTGTGTTGTATCAAGGCGGTTTTGTTAAGCGGTAGTTCGGTCGCTAAATTAATGACACGTTTTACCCCTAATGCATTGATTTTAGAATATTCGCCAATGCTAGGGTGTCTGCCAAGATAAACCCCACTGTCGACCTTAGAAACAAGAGGAAGTGACTTTTTATAACGCATCCAAGAAAGTTTACACCCTAAGTAATAGGGGAAGAGGATAAACCAGCGTATTAACCTTGCCTTTTTATAACTGATATCTAGTAAATGATTTAGACCAAAAGCATAAATGATACTGACACTAAAGCAGCAAAGGAAAAAGTAGAGAAAGATAGGGGTGAGGGCAAAGCTCATAACCATTAAACCTATGCTTAATGCTAGGAAGTAAGACGCCATTTTAAGGTGTCTTGGTGTCATAAACTTGGTGATTAATACCTTACTTTGGTTCTCCCGAATGAATAAAATAGCAAGCATGCCAACCAATGCACCCGTTGGTAAATCAATAAAGTGATGCTGATAAACTAACAAGGTTGAAGCGATCACAAGTAGTAACCAAGAGAGTAGAACAGCCTTGATGAGGTGGTTGTTGATGGTCTCTTTCATGCTAAACCAAAAAACGATGGCAAAGCTCACATGTAAAGAAGGGAGCTGATTAAAGGGTTTATCTGCTTCGAGTAATTTAAAGAGAAAAGCATAACTTTCGGTTGAGGGTTTAGAAAATGAAAACTCTAAAGGAAAGGCAATAAATATCATCACAGAAATAAGCACAATAAAGAGTACTCTCAGTGCTAATACCCTAAGTTCAAGGCGTGTTTGAGGGAGCAAAAAGGCAATAACGAATATGAGATCTGATGACATATAAGGCACAATGAATGCTGGAATAAAGTCTATCTGCTTCTCCCATTCAAAATAAAATGAGAAGTGTGGTGCTGTCAGGCTAGCAAACTCATTGGCTGCGCCATAAAGTAAAAAGAACACAGTGCCCAGATAGAGTAGCCAGATGATGCGTTCTTTCAGCTTTGCTTGAGCATGCATTTCGGCTTGAAACGTTAGCATTGCTCCCCCTTAAACAAAGCAGAGGACACGGTGAATATCCCCCAATTGTCGATATGCATTTTATCCTTTTCAAACCCATGCTGAGCAAATAGATTGTCTAATTCATATTGGCTACGACGACGCATTACCCAGCGACTTTGTTGGTGGTTTCCTAATACATGGGCAATCTGTTTAAGTTGAGGGTGCCAAGGCTGACCTGTGTAAATAAGAAAGCCTTCATCTTCTATAATTGAAGTCACCCCTTGGATGGCATTTTTTATCAGATTATTATCAGGGAAGAGTTCAAATACGCCAGAGATAATCACAATGTTTGGCTTAAATTCATCATTTAGGTAGGAGTCAGGACTAAAGGCATCGCTCTGTTGATAATGTATGTTAGTCAGGTTTCTTTCTTTGGCTAAGGCCTGCCCTTGCTCAATGTTTTGAGTTTGATAATCCCTAACTTGTATTGTGACATCTTTATATTCTGCAGCGATTTCAACTAGGTATCTGGCGGGCCCACCTGCGATGTCTAAGATTCTAACTGGTTTGTTTTGCGCTTTTAGTTGTTCGATCTTGTCTTTAATTGCTTGGATACTATGTACTTTACGCTGTCTTATGCCTTTCCAACCAATGCTATTGAGATAGCCTTTATCAACAAGTTTACCGGCTAATGTTTTGCCCTCTGGCTGATTTTTATAAACATGGTCTAAAGTCACGCCAGAATCAAAACCGTATTTCAGGCCAATTTTCATCCCTTTACTGATAAAGCCAAGGTATTTCATTGCAATACGCTGTAATGCGAAGTTAACTCTGGTGAGTTTTGGCATAGAACCATAGCTTATTTTATCGCACTCTTGCTCTGTGATATTAATGAGTTTATGGCTTAAATCTGAGGCTTTGTTGGCATAGGCTTGTTTGGCAAACGCTGCGATTTCATCAATGGCTATTTCGGCATTATCTTCATAGAGTACGCCGTGATAAAAGTTTTCCAGAGGAACAAACTTTTTCAAAGGCGATGAAAGGTTGGCATAAAAGTCACCTTGAACTTTAGAGTCCACCACATAGTCTTTACCTGCTGAAAGTACTAACGTCGGCGTTGTTATCATGGCTGCATCAGCGACAATTCGTTCGCCTGTATCTAAAAGGCTGGTGAGCTGACTTGCTGGGATATTTGGCGTAATAAGCCCATCATTATCATATTTTATTTGCTCTGCTTTATTGTGAGTCAAAAACTTAGATTTTACATATGAGGTGATATTAAGTTCTGGCTTAAATTGAATGGCGAGCTTTAAGGCTGGTTTGGCAAAAGGCGCGTATAGCTTGATCTTAAATGCAGGGGCAATAAGTGCCATGCCAGCAATTTTTGGCGCATAATCATGTACCCAAGTAGCGCTTACAACACCTGCTACCGAGTTTGCTATTACAAAAATATCTTCTTCGTTTATGTTTTCTTGATCACAAACAAAAGAGACAAAAGCATTTAAATCTCTGACAAGGTGCATAAATTCAACGGTGGCTTTTACTGCTGTATTGCCATGGCCTCTGTTGTCAAAAGAGTAGATGGTGTAATCAGAAAAGGCTTTGTTCTCGGCAATTTCTTGAAGGCGAGCTGAGTGCTCATGTCCCCTGTGAAGCAACAACAGCACTTTTGCTTTCGTTTCAGTCTGTTGCCACTTTCTGTAAAAGAGGGATTGCCTATCAAAGCTGGTAAATGTACCTGTTTGCATATCCATATTTATCGTCCTGATATTCGTTTCGTCCAATGAGTGTTTAGCTTGTTTCTTGTTTTATTGAGTGCCTTTTTTCATACGGTTATAAAGGGTCACGATGCTGAGTAAAATAGCTAAAAGTAAATAATATAAAAGCCATTCTTCATTGATTAACTCTAATGCGATTAATACACCTGCAAGACCAATAGCAAATGCTCTATCGCTTTTACCCATAGGGCCATCATATCGCCTGTCATTGTTTATCGCTTGCCCTACAATGCCAGCCATTTCAGTGAAAATACTGATAATAACAAACAGCACGATAAGGCTAGACTCAACTAAAGGAATACTGACAAACGCAAGATAGATAAAGCTATCAGCAATTACATCTGTCATCTCATTTAGCATTGCGCCTTCTTTGGTTTGCATGTCATGTTCGCGGGCCAGCATACCATCTATGGCATTAAGCCCCATTCGTATGAAAAGGCCAACGGGCAATAAAAGCAAAGACCATGCCGCTCCATTACTGAAGTAGATAAAAGCACCCAAAAGACCTGATAAAAAAAGTGCAAACCAAGTTACTTGATTTGGTCTTATGTGCTTGTCAGCAAGCCATTGCACAATAGGTCTGAGTAAGTTTTGAAACTTAGGTTTTAAGTCATAGATGGTGAGCATATAAAATCCATTTTATTTAAGTGATTGAATCTGGACGAAGTTTAACAGGCCGCATTTAAAATTTGCTTGTTATCAAAGTGCCTGCCTTGTTTGCTTTTCGCCACAAAGATGATTTTTTATAAAAATTCTAATAGAAGCAAGAAGTTAAATTAATAAGTATGAATTTAATTTAAACCTTGTTCGCAGGTTCTCTAGGTAAAAAGCTGCTTAGGGAGGTTTGGAATCAGGTTTTGGGCAATAACTTGCTCAATTTGAGCAAGTTATTGCGTGGCTTGGCGAAATTTAAAGAAAAACACTGTTAAAACATAGCTTTGTGATATTGGCTGGTTATTTGCTTAAAGGCAGTCGGATATTCGTGTTATCAGTGTTTTAAGATGGAATAGGTAAATGGAATTACAAACTGGATTGCGTTTTAGCTTAGTCATTGAAGGCTTTGAAGAGAAAGATTTCGTGGTTACACGATTTAAAGGGATAGAAGCAATCTCTAGCACTTATGAATTTTCGGTTGATTTGGCGAGTAGAGTTGAAAACCATACACCTGAAGCGATTCTAGATAAGAATGTGAGCCTGTGTGTGAGCTTAGATGGGGTTGAACAGCAGTCTTGGCATGGCATAGTGAAGCAGTTCTCTCAAGGGGACACAGGCCATCACCATACCTATTACCACCTAGTGATGGTGCCCGCGTTAAGTCGTAGTGAGTTGCGTCAAAATAGTCGTATCTTCCAATTACAAACTGTACCAGAAATTATCTCTATTCTTTTGCAGGAAATGGGGATCAATGATTATGCCTTTTCGACATTAAGAGAGAGTGAGCAACGTGAATACTGTGTGCAATACAGGGAAACAGATTTAGCTTTTATTGAGCGAATCACAGCTGAGGAAGGTTTGTTTTATTTCTTTAGCCAAGCGGATGAAAAGCATACCCTAATATTTAGTGATAACAATCAGGCCTTACCTCAAATTCACGACACTTGTTCATATAATGCAACCGCGGCTGGTGGTAAAGGGGAACCATTTATTCAATCCTTTAAACGAGTGAATGAATTGGTACCAAACTTAGTTACGTTAAAAGATTACAGCTTTAAACAACCTGACTATTCATTTTTACAGCTGGCCAATGCTGAAGGTGAAATTAACGCTAATTATGAGCATTTTGATGCGCCTGGTCGGTACAAATCTGATACTTCTGGCGCTGCCTTTTCTCAATATCGCCTACAGTCATTGCGTAAAAAGTCAGTTCAAGCCTTAGGTGGAAGTAATTTAGCGAGTTTATCTGCTGGATATAAAATGCTTCTCGAAAATCATCCTGATGATATGTGTAATCAAGAATGGTTAGTAACACAGGTTGTTCACGAGGGCGAACAGCCACAAGCTTTGGAAGAGATGGGTGGAGAGGGTATGACTCGTTATGGTAATGAGTTTGAGCTGGTTACTCACGATGTTGTTTGGCGAGCAGATATCAATGCCAAGCCAAGAATAGATGGCGCTCAAATAGCTATCGTCGTTGGGCCTGAAGGAGAAGAGATTTTTTGTGATGAGCATGGCCGTGTAAAGGTTCAGTTTCCTTGGGATAGGTATGCAAGTGGCGATGATTTATCTAGTTGCTGGATACGAGTTTCAAATGGTTGGGCTGGGTCTCAATATGGTGTTATGGCATTACCAAGGATAGGGCATGAAGTGATTGTAGAATATTTAGAAGGTGACCCTGACCAGCCCATTATTACAGGTAGGGTGTTTAACAGTATGAGTCTTCCTCCATATGCTCTACCAGAACATGAAAGTAAAACTGTCTTAAGAACACAAAGTCATCAAGGTGAGGGCTATAACGAGTTGGCTTTTGAAGATCAGGCAGAACAGGAAAGAATCGCTTTAATCGCACAAAAGGATTTAAACCTTAAAGTGCTTAATGATCGAATTGATACGATTGAAAATGATGTGCACATAGATGTTCAAAATAACCGAGCTCAAACTATCAGTGCTAATGATCACCTTAGTGTGATGGGTGAGTGTCGAGTCAAAGTAAAAGGCGATAAAAATAGTGAAACGCTTGAAAGCTTACAAAGAAAGCAAGCTAAAGCTCTCGCGATAGATGCAGGTTTAGATATTCAATTAAGTGGTAGTGCGAATGTCGTTCTTGATGCAGGGAATGAGATTACTTTGTCGGCAGGTGGTAGCTTTGTAAAAGTGGATGCGGCAGGTGTTCATGTTTCTGGTGCAGCAATAAACCTAAACTAATAATAAATGAACGTTTAAAGGGAAGTTAAAATGGGAAATGCTGCAAAAGTAGGTGATAAAGGGCTTGATCATGATGGCTTTCCTCCAACCGCCATTACAGCGGGTTCTGGCACGGTAAAAGCAGATGGTGCGGCAATAGCGAGAATGGGTGATCCGTTAGAAATGCACTCTAAGCCAAAGCATCCGCCCCATGGTAGATCTATAGCTGGTGGTTCTGGGAGTGTTTTTGCGGATGGTATGCCTGTAGCAAGAAGTGGCGACCCTGTTGATTGTGGTGGTGCTCTTACTGGTGGTGGAACCGTAAATGTGGGTTAGTTGAACTGATTGTTTACCAGAGAGCTATTGAATAATAGAAAGCCGCTTAATGCGGCTTTTTTTATGCCATCTATAAAAGTCTTAGTTAAGCAAGATTTTACTCTTAAGCAATTAATGGCTTATAGCTTAAGCAATTAATTGCTTAGACTGATCTTAGGAGTTTGATTGGGTGGTTTTTAGGTTTCTATAAAATAAAAAAATACATATAAAACAATGCTTTGTGTTTTTGTTTTAGCATTTTTAAAAAGTTGGCATATCGGTTGCTTTTATACAGGTGTCTACATGAGTACGACGTTTTATTTAAGGAACTGCGGTTCACATTTATAAGGATTATATTATGCCAACTCCATGCTACATTGCGATTGAAGGTAACACACAGGGTAACATCACAGCAGGTTCATTTACTGCAGATTCTGTCGGTAACATTTATGTTGAAGGTCACGAAGACGAAATGCTTGTTCAGCAATTTGACCACATCGTTACTGTACCTACTGACCCACAATCAGGCCAACCTGCTGGTCAACGTGTACACAAGCCTTTCAAATTCACAGTAGCGCTAAATAAATCAGTGCCTCTAATGTACAACGCATTAGCTTCTGGTGAAGCATTGCCAACCGTTGAATTGAAGTGGTACCGCACTTCAGTTGAAGGTAAGCAAGAGCATTTCTTCTCAACTAAATTAACTGATGCAACTATCGTTAATATCGATTGCAAAATGCCTCATTGCCAAGATTCATCTAAATCTGAGTTTACTCAGCTAGTAGAAGTTTCTTTAGCGTACCGTAAAGTTGATTGGGAACACACAGTTGCTGGAACATCTGGTTCTGATGACTGGAGAGCGCCAGTTGAAGCTTAGTTTATAACAAAAGTTATAAGCTTATAAAAAACACAAGTTTAAACGCTGTTTTTTAGGAAAGCCACACAACAATTTTTGTTGTGTGGCTTTTTTTTGTGCTCGATCTAATTCTAAAGTTTCATTTTTTAGCGTTTTTTTTAATAGTGATTGATCCCATTTAATATTGAAATGTGTAGTAAATTGCACATTTCGATATATTTAATGATTATTGATGTATTAATTAAAAAATATAAATGTAATTTTTTATTAATTATTAAAGTGAGTGATAATTCATTTTAAATGAAATAAGCATAAAATTCAGTTTTATTGTAAGTTTATATTTCAATGAGAAATGTTTTAATAACAATTTAAAATTGTAAGAGATAAGTAGGAATTATATAAAGTGCAATATAATCACTTAAAATATGATTTTAAGTGGTTTTTTTGATGTTTTTATCACATTTTAGTCTTTATGTAGCGTTTTGTTGTGACTTTCTTATTTTTGAAAAATAATTTATTTCAATTTTATCTTGTAGGAAATTGGCTATTGAAAACAAATTGTTAGTTGGTAATCTCCCCCCTGCATTTTTCAGATGCATAATGGAATGTCTAAATGGAGTTTAAATGTAATTCAAATGTAATTGTTTATTTTGAATTATGTTTTTAAAAATTGGAGTTAAAGGGAAGGTATGTCAAAGGAACAAAGTGTTGCGCCAAAAGAACGTATTAATATTAAATATGTTCCAAATACTGGTGATGTTCAATCAGAAATCGAGCTGCCATTAAAGACGTTAGTAATAGGCGATTTTAAAGGTCATACAGAAGATGCACCTATTGAAGATAGGGAAGCAATCTCAATAGATAAAAATAATTTCACATCTGTTATGCGTGAAAGTGAATTGTCTGTAAGCGCTTCAGTGCCAAATAAATTGGTTGATGAAGAAGGGCAAGATCTTGCTGTAAACCTAGAATTTAAATCACTTGCTGATTTCTCGCCTGATTCAATTGTTAAACAAGTTCCTGAGTTAAATAAGTTAATTGAGCTAAGGGAAGCCTTGGTTGCACTTAAAGGACCTCTTGGAAATGTGCCTGCGTTCCGTTCACGCATGCAAGACTTGTTAACATCGGATGAGTCTAGAGAAAAGCTTTTGGCAGAGCTTGAGCTGTTAAATGAAGCGGAAGAACCTGAAGTTACTGAGTAATTTTGGGCGGTTTTAATAAGGATTGTTAAAGGTAAAGCGTTATGTCTGAACAAGAACAGGTAGTAGAACAGCAAAGCCAAGCTCAAGTGGGTTTGCTAGATGAAATCATGGCCCAAACTAAGATGGCGCCAGATGAAGAAGGTTATGGTGTTGCTAAGAAAGGTGTAACTGCCTTTATTGAAAATCTACTCGGCTCAGGCCAAGCAATCGATATCGTCAATAAGTCTTTGGTAGATCAAATGCTTGTTGAGTTGGATAAAAAGATTGGTACTCAAGTCGATGCGATTTTACACAATGAATCAGTTCAACAAATGGAGTCTGCTTGGCGTGGATTGAAATTGTTGATCGATCGTACTGATTTTAAAGAAAATATTAAAATAGAGCTACTTCACGCAACCAAGGATGAGTTGTTAGAAGATTTTGAATTTGCACCAGAAACAACGCAATCAGGCCTTTATAAGCATGTTTATTCTGCTGGTTATGGTCAGTTTGGTGGTGAACCAGTTGGTGCAATTATTGGTCATTATGCTTTTACGCCTTCAACGCCTGACATGAAGTTATTACAATATGTGGGTAGTGTTGGTGCTATGGCACATGCTCCTTTCATTTCTGGTGTAGCGCCAGAGTTTTTCGGTGTTGATTCTTTCGAAGAAATTTCAAACATCAAAGATCTAAAATCTACCTTTGAAAGCCCTAAATATACGAAGTGGCGTTCATTGCGTGAAACTGAAGATGCTCGTTATATCGGCCTTACAGCGCCTCGCTTCTTACTTCGTGTACCTTATGATCCTGTTGAGAACCCAATTAAAGAGTTTAACTACAGTGAAAGTGTAAGTGACTCGCATGAAAGTTATTTGTGGGGGAATACTGCGTTTGCTTTTGCCACCCGTCTGACTGATAGCTTTGCAAAATATCGCTGGTGTCCAAATGTGATTGGACCACAAAGCGGTGGTGCTGTTGAAGATCTGCCTGTGCATGTCTTTGAGTCTATGGGAGCTTTACACTCTAAAATCCCTACAGAAGTGCTAATCACTGACCGTAAAGACTTTGAGTTGTCTGAAGAAGGATTCATCGGCTTAACAATGCGTAAAGGCAGTGATAATGCAGCATTCTTTGCTGCGAACTCTATCCAAAAGCCAAAAATCTTCCCAAATACTAAAGAAGGTAAAGAAGCAGAAACGAATTATAAGTTAGGTACTCAGTTACCTTACATGATGATTATTAACCGTTTAGCTCATTACATTAAAGTATTACAGCGTGAGCAAATTGGTTCTTGGAAAGAAAGACAAGACCTAGAGCGCGAATTGAATGGTTGGATCAAGCAGTACGTTGCTGACCAAGAAAACCCGCCAGCTGATGTTCGTAGTCGTCGACCTCTTCGTGCTGCAAAAATTGAAGTGCATGATGTTGAGGGTGATCCAGGTTGGTATCAAGTGTCACTTTCTGTCCGTCCTCATTTTAAATACATGGGTGCAAACTTCGAACTATCGCTTGTTGGACGTTTGGATCAGTAATTTATGTCGTATATCGCACTTGAAGAGAGTGCGTATGGTGTCAGCTTCTTTGAACGCTTAGAAGCTGGATCATCACTAAGGTCTGTAACTAAGGGGCCAGATCCTAGTGATGTGCTTGAGTCAATAAAACGTAATGTTAGTAATTTGTTGAACACACGCTTGGGAGAGGCACAAAGTGCTCCTGGCTTAGGTTTGATTGATTTTAATGATGCGACTTTGGGCAGCAATGATCTTGCTGTCCAAATCAAGTTTGCCATACGTCATTGTCTTGAAAAATATGAGCCGCGTTTAAATTGTATGGAAATACGGGTAGTTTCGGATCTCAATAGTCCTTTGAATTTAAGGTTTCAAATTGAGGCAAAAATTAGCAGTAAAGCTTTACATGAAAACGTTCAGATTCAGTTGTTGCTAGATAATAGTAGAAAATACAGAGTATTTTAGTTGTGTCGCAGGATAAATATTTCAGGGAAGAACTTGCCTTTTTAAAAGAGCAAGGTGCGGAATTTACACAAGTACATCCTCAGTTGTCACGCTTCTTAAATGGTGGCTCAACTGATCCAGATGTCGAGCGTTTATTAGAAGGTTTTGCATTTTTAACTGGGCGCTTACGCGCTAAGGTTGAGGATGAATTTCCTGAACTTACTCACTCCATCATAGGTATGTTATGGCCTAACTACTTAAGGCCTGTTCCGAGCATGACTATCGTTAAGTTTTTTCCGACGGAAAAATCTATTAGCGCGCGTCAGCAAATTAAAAAAGGTACTTACCTAGATAGTAAGCCTGTTTTAGATACGGTTTGCCAGTTTCGCACTTGCCGCGATATGGATGTATATCCTCTTGAGTGTCGATCTGTAGAAACTACTAATTTTAGAGACTCATCTGAAATTGATTTAGACCTTAAAGTTTTGGGTGATCAAAGGTTAGTGGATATTGATTTAACCGATCTACGCTTTTATATCGGTGGCCAGTCCTATAGTGCGCAAATGCTCTATCTATGGCTTAGCCATTACCTGACTCGTATTGATATTGTTAGCAATGGTAAGACGGTATCCATTCCAAAATCTTGCTTTAAATTAGCGGGTTTTGAAAGCCAAGATGCATTGTTGAGTTATCCCAAAAATGTCTATGAAGGCTACCGTATTTTACAAGAGTATCTGAGCTTTCAAGAGGCTTTTTTATTCTTTGACTTAAAATCGATAGGCGAATTTGTTAATGCATCTATGAACGGTGATTTAACCATTCGATTTAGTTTTTCCAAAATGATTCCTGCTGATGTGAGAGTGCGCCAAGAGTGTTTTCAACTTTATTGTGCTCCTGCAATAAATCTTTTTGAACATGATGCTGATCCGATTGATTTAAATGGTAAAAGCAGCGAATACCGAATAACACCTTCAAGCCGACACTCTGCAAATTATGAAATTTTCAGTGTTGATAAAGTTGAAGGTTGGCAAGAAACACAAAATGGAAGAGAAAGGGGTAAGCCTAGAGTTTACACGCCATTTGAAAGTTTTCAGCATGAGATAGAGCGAACTCGTCATAGAAAAGCACTTTATTATCGTGTTCGTGTAAAAGACAGCATTCGTAATGACGGCTTTGACCATTTTATGTCATTTGTACGCAGTGATGAGACAACCGCTGTTGGCATGAGCGAGGCGATTTCGTTACGTATTACCTGTAGTAATCGTCAACTTCCGCTTGAGTTGGGATGTGGTGATATCTGCCAACCTACAGCCAGTTCGCCTACCTTTGCGACCTTTGAAAACATTACTGAACCAACCCAGGCTTTAAGACCTGTTTTGGATGGAAGCTTGTTGTGGACTCTGATCTCTAATCTGTCTTTGAACTATTTATCATTACTATCTAAAGACGCATTAAGTGCCGTATTGCGTGCTTACGACTTTAGAGCCTTAGTTGATAGACAGGCAGAGATTGTTGCCCAACAACGTTTGCAAGGTATTACTAAGGTGACCTCTAAGCCGATTGAAAAAATCATGCGAGGTTTGCCTGTTCGTGGATTGCAATCTGAGATCACCTTAGATCAGTCTGCGTTTGGTTCAGAAGGTGACCTGTATTTGTTTGGCACTGTGTTAAGTCGCTTTTTTACCCTATACGCAAGTATTAATTCTTTCCATGAATTGGTGGTGATTAATTCGAGCAACAATGAGCGTTATACCTGGGGCGCAAAAATTGGTGTGCAACCGCTAATTTAGGTGACTGTATTATGATTTCAAATTTACCCCAAGACGCTGAAAACTATAACTTTTTCCAATTGGTTGAGCTTCTTCATCGCTTGTTAGAAGAGGATCCAGAAAGTGAAGAGTGGGAGCTTGCTTGCAGAATGCTTTTTACTGCAAACCCAAGTATGGGGTTTCCTGCCAGTGATGTGACTGATTTAAACGCTGCTGACTCAGGTCAGGTGCAATTGCAGACAACTTTTATGGGGTTGTCTGGTTCTCAATCACCTTTACCTGGTTTCTTTTTGGAGCAAATCGCATCCGAGGAAGAGGGGGGAGTAAGACGGCCTTTTTTAGACTTCTTCAACCACAGGTTGATATCACTTGTTTATCGAGTATGGCGTAAATATCGCTATTACGTGAGGTTTAAAGAGGATGCGAGTGATGCTTTTTCTGCGCAACTTTTTGCTCTTGTTGGCTTGGCTGATGAGAACTTGCGCGGCGAAACCCCTATTAACTGGTGCAAGATGCTTTCTTATGCGGGCATGTTGGCGGGTCGTAGCCGCTCTCCACAAGTTGTCTCTGGGATTGTGGCCCATTGTTTTGACCTTGAAGATGTGAGTATTGAGCAGTGGGTTGTGAGAAAAGTACAGATTCCAGTAGAGCAAGCCATGTGCTTAGGGCTTGCTAATGCAAGCTTAGGTGAAGATACCATCATAGGGGATGAGGTAAATGACTGTACAGGCAAATTTATTATCTGTGTTAAGGGGTTAACGCAGGAGCGCTTTGCTGACTTTTTGCCATCTGGCAAAGAGTATCAGCCTTTTTGTAAGTTGATTGAGTTTATCTTGCGCGAACAAATGGCATTTGATTTAGAACTTGAATTAAAGCATGTAGAAGCCCCTTCGTTAAGTTTGGGTGGCAAAAATGGATTTTCACTGGGTTGGACTTCCTTTATGGGAAGTACGAATCAAAACAGAAAAGTACGGATACAAATAAGGGGCTAAGCGGACACTTATGTCAGATCATGATGTGATTTCGTTTGTTGTGACAAATGCACAACTGCTTGAAGCAGGGCTTACTGCTTCAACTGTGTTTACTGCCAGTGGTGGCTCTATCGGGTCAGGACTAATGGATGACTGGTGCCTGAAAGACGGTGCCGGCAAAGTAAGAGAAAGCCACTGTCGTATTACTTATGTGGATGGATTCTTTTGTTTATCTGATGTGAGCAATTCGACCTATATCAATGGTTCATCCATGGCGATTGGTAGAAAAACCTTGGCCAGACTTAATGAAAAAGATGTGCTTCATATCGGCCCTTATAAAATTCGTGTGTCATTTGAGATGAGTGCTGAGGAGATGGCTGATGGCCCTCAGACAATCGATAGACTCTTTAGTGTTGATGAAGATGAATTGAACTTGAATCGGTTTGATTTAATTGAAACCCCATTAGAAATACATAAAGAAATTGCTTACGACCCGTTATTAGCGCTAGACGAGTTAGAGGAAGAGCAAAAGGACGTTGTTGAGAGCCTAATTGAAGAAGTAAAACCCGACCAAGAGGAAGTGAAAAAAGCGGAGCTAGCGGGTTATTTATTAGCAAAAGATCAAATATGGCAGGGTCAAGAGTTATTAGTTCAGGCGGATTCTGAAAGAGGCTTTGATTCTGCAATTTTTTTAAAACCCCATGCTTCAACAAAAGTAGCGAGTTCACAGAATAGTTTGAAAAAAGTAGAGAGAGGATTCTTGTCTAAGGCGAAAGCTAAGGCAGAAACCTTAAAAAAACAATCGCAAAAAACGCTTACTAATCTCACTAAAAATACGCCAACGAATTGGAATGTAGTCACTAAGGAAAGTCAAATGGATGAAGAAGTACTGGATTTATTAGAAAAAGAAATGGGCATGGATTTTAGCCAAGAGGTGCCTTCCCAAGACGCTAACCACATGGTTACAGGGCCTATTTTTCGTGGGCTAGGTGTCAATGCTGCCAGTAATGATAACGCGGCTGATTTGCAGTTGTTATCTGAAGAAATGGGCGCCTCTTTAAAAGCCGCTATCGCTGGTGTGCTTGATATCCATAAGCAAGTAGAAACAAGCCGTTATGGTGGTATGAATAAAAACCTTCAACCAATAGAAGATAATCCTTTACGTCTTGGTATGACTTATGAACAAACGGTATTAACCATGTTTGATTCTAATCGTAGTCCAGTTCATTTGTCTGCTCCTGCTGCTATTGATGAAAGTCTAAAGCTTGTGCAACACCATAATACGGCCGTTGAAACAGCTATTTCTGAGGCTTTGACTCATATCTTAAATGCTTTTTCTCCTGATGTTCTGATGCGCCGTTTTATGAATTACAGACGCCCAGGTCAATTGACCCAAGAATCTCAAGAAGAGTGGGCTTGGAACATGTATGAAAGCTATTTCAAAGAGTTAGCTTCAAATCGCCAGCAAGGGTTTGAAAAGCTTTTCTGGGAAATTTTTGATCAATTTTACGATAAAAAACTACGCGATATTCAAAGGGAGAACTAAGCGTGAATACTCGTCTAGTGTGGGTGTTTTTCATGCTGGCCTTTTTAGTTGGGTGTTCATCTAGTCCTGTTACTTATGATCCTACGTTGGAACCGACACGCGTGACGATCAGTATGTTAGCGGATGAAAAGGTAAACCCTAATTCAAGCGGAGAGGCAACACCGATTGAGTTTACTGTGTTCGAACTAGAAGACGACTCCATGTTTATGTCTGCCGATTATGAGCAGTTAATCGAAGATTATAAGAAGGCGTTAAGCAGTAACTATATCGATAACTATGACTATGTGCTTTTACCAAGCCAGTTCAAGTTTATTGAAGCAATTGAGGTAGATGAAGACACAAATTATATCGGGATCATGGTCAGTTACTCGGATCCAGACACAAGTCAATGGAAGAAAGTTGTGAAGGTTAAGCCGTTAGGTAGAGATTATCATCTACTGACACTTTTTAAGGAAAATGAAGTGATTTTGGAAAAGGTGGAATAAGATGTCATCCAGAAATAGAGTGGTGTGGAATGAAGGGCTATTTATCAAGCCACAACACTTCCAGCAGCAATTGCGCTATATCGAATACATGGTTGACGAGCGTGTTGGGTCAATGAGCCGTTACCTATATGGTGTGACTGATATTGCATTAAATCCTGAGTATTTGAGTTTTGGCCGTATTGCTATCGAAAGAGCGGTCGGGGTAATGCCTGATGGCACCATCTTTAGAATCCCTCAAGAAGATGTTCAACCAGATGCATTGGAAATTGCAGATGGTGCTTTAGCTGGCCAGGTTATTTATCTCGCTATTCCTTTAAGAAGTGACTCTATTACTGAGATTACTTGGCCAGATAGCACAGGCGCTGGGCGTTACCAAGCCAGTAAAGAAGAGATTCGAGATATTCATACGGTGCAAGGGGACACGACATCCATTGATGTTAGCCCAGTGCGTATTCGTTTAATGCTGGAAAAAGAAGATCGCAGTGCTTATGCCTCTATTGCTATTGCTCGTATCTTAGAAAAGCGGCCTGACGGCAGTGTGATGTTGGATGCCAACTTTATTCCTTGTCATCTTAATGTCAGTGCTGTGCCAATCTTGCATCGCTTTATTGGTGAAATGTCAGGCTTAATGCGTGAACGAGCAAAAAATATTGCACAACGTATCGGCGCACCTGGCCAAGGTGGTGTTGCTGATGTATCTGATTTTATGTTGTTACAAGCATTGAATCGCATGCAACCTCATTTACGTCACTTGTCATTTTTGAGAAGCCTTCATCCTGAGCGTCTTTATGAAAGTCTAACTTCTTTATGTGGTGAATTGGCTTCATTTACTGATGAAAGTCGATTGCCCGCTGAATTTGAAGCTTATAACCATGATATGCCTGTGGCAGCCTTTAATTCTGTAATGTCTTTACTACGTCAATCATTGAGTATTGTGCTTGAGCCAAGAGCCGTTTCTTTGCAACTGCAAAAACGTAAATATGGCCTTATGGTGGCACCAGTTCAAGACCCTGAACTGGTTGAAGATGCTGACTTTATCATCGCTGTGAAAGCGAGAATGCCGCTTGATGAGTTGCGTAAATTGTTTATCCAACAAACTAAAGTGGCTTCTGTTGAAAAGATTCGCGACCTCATCTCATTGCAGTTACCTGGTATTCCGGTAACCCCATTGCCTGTTGCACCTAGGCAACTGCCTTACCACGCTGGTTATACCTATTATCAACTGGATAAAACCAGCCAAGCATGGAGTATGTTGCAAAACTCTAGTGGCTTTGCTTTCCATGTGGCAGGTGAATTCCCAGATATCGATCTGCAATTCTGGGCCGTAAGGAGTAAATAAATAATGGAATATGAAGCGGAAAAGAATTACGACAATCTGTTGTTTGATGAAGTGAAAAATATAGATGGCGATCAGGACTACTGGTTTAAGTTACGTGGTTCAAATATCAATCAGTTGATCGATGCCGCGACGCCATTAATGGGCATGGCGTTGAGAGTGAGGCGTCTGTCTAGTTGCGATAACGTTGACAAAATTTATGAGCAAGCAGTAGAAGAAGTGAAATCTATTGAGGTGGAGCTTACCGAAGCAGGCTATGAGCATGCCGTCATTCTCGCTTATCGATATGTGCTTTGCTGTTTCGTTGATGAAGCTGTGATGAACACAAGTTGGGGGGCTGAAAGTGTGTGGGCAGAACACTCATTACTGACACGCTTTCATAATGAGACTTGGGGTGGAGAGAAATTTTATACCATTTTATCTCGATTAGAGAGTGATCCTGGCCGTTATCAGCAGCAACTTGAGTTTATTTATTTATGTTTGTGCTTGGGCTTTAAGGGCCGTTATCGCGTGATTAATAACGGTCTAGAAGAGTATGAAAAAATTATTACTCATCTATATAACATTTTACAAAAGCTGGATGAAAAAGAGCCACAAGAATTGACCCATGCGGCTGATCATGTGGTGAGAACTAAGTATCGATTATCAAGACAAATGCCAGTTTGGACACTTTTTGCGGGATTTATAGGAGGCTGGAGCCTGCTGTTTGTGGGGTTTTATATCAACTTACACAATAAATCTACCGATGTTTTAGAACAACTTAACCAGATATTGCAGTAAAGGATGAACCTGTGATTCAGATCGAATTATCAAATTTAATAAGTAAGTTAAACAGTCAAACTAAGTTAGTCATGGAGCAGGCTGCTTCTAACTGTATTAGTCGTCAGAACCCTGAGGTGACATTTGAGCACCTTATGTTTGCCATATTAGAAAACCCTTTTTCTGATATTCGAGTCATGTTGAAAAGCGCTAATCTTGATCATGTTTTAATTAAACATAAAGTGGGTGATGCCCTAACGAGTGAAACAGGTAATGCAACTTATCCTGCATTTTCACCTCTTTTAGTGGAGTTATTGCAAGATGCTTGGTTGCTATCCTCAACTGAATTGAACGAAACAGAATTACGTTCTGGCGCGATTTTCTTAGCGGCATTGATGCGCCCTGATCGTTATTTACCTTTTGCACTTATAAATGCCTTTCAATCGATTAATCGTGAAACACTGCGAAAGAATTTTACTCAAATTTTGATGGATTCTGCTGAGACAGTACAAAACGACCATTCAGGTAAGAGTAATAAAATCGCGTTAAATGCAGATTCGAGTTCGTTAGCGAAATTCTGTACCAACTTTACAGAAAGAGCGCGTAAAGGTGAGTTAGATCCAGTTATCTGTCGAGATGACGAAATCAATTTAATGATTGATATCCTTTGTCGCCGTCGCAAAAACAATCCTATTGTTGTGGGCGATGCAGGTGTCGGTAAAAGTGCTGTGGTTGAAGGACTGGCGCTGAGGATTGTTGAAGGCAAGGTACCAGAGTCATTACAAAAAGTTGATCTTTTATCGCTAGATCTAGGCTTGCTTCAAGCGGGTGCATCGGTAAAAGGTGAGTTTGAAAAGCGTCTAAAATCTATTATCGATGAAGTAAAAGAATCTCCTACACCAATCATTCTATTTATCGATGAAGCACACACACTGATTGGTGCGGGTAATCAAGAAGGGGGTGGCGATGCTGCTAACTTATTAAAGCCTGCACTTGCCCGTGGCGAGCTATGTACAGTTGCTGCGACAACTTGGAAAGAATACAAAAAATATTTCGAAAAAGACCCAGCGTTAACACGCCGCTTTCAGTTAGTTAAGCTAGAAGAGCCGAGTGTAGATCAAGCTTGCGATATCATGCGTGGCCTTCATGGCGTGTATGAAAAAGCCCATGGCGTGTTAATTACGGATGCAGCGTTAAAAGCGTCTGCTGAGTTATCCGCTCGTTATGTTTCGGGCCGACAGCTACCTGATAAAAGCATTGATGTACTTGATACCGCATGCGCTCGTATCGCTATTAATTTGACAGCACCACCGCGTCGTCTTGCTGCAATTGACAGTCAAAGTCATCAAAGACAGTTGGAAATTGATATGTTAAATCGCCAACTAAAGCTTGGACGTCCAATAGATCAAACAAGGTTGGATGAGTTATTAGCCAATGACTTGGCAGATCAAGAAGAACATGATTCATTGCATAAACAATGGACTGAACAAAGAGCACTTGTCGACAAAATTGTGTTGGCTCGACAACGTATTCTTGCACCCGAAACACAGCAAGAATCTGACGATGAAGAAACTGTAGAGCATGATGTGCTTGGTATGGTAGCTGAGTTTGTTGAAGATGCTGAACTTACATCTGACTTAACTGATTCTGCGATAAATGCCGAGCTAAACATTGAGCCGGTATCTGATTTGGCAGCACTTGAAGCATTATATCAAGAATATGATGCCATCCCTCATGATCAAAGATTGATTCACCCAGAAGTAGATGTGGAGCAAATCGCACAAGTTATTGCTGATTGGACGGGTGTACCTGTTAATCAAATGAATACGGATGAATTGAGCAAAATTACCAATTTGCCTGCAATTCTAGGTAAAGCGATTAAAGGGCAAGATATTGCGATAGCAAGAGTGCATCGTAACTTGTTGACTGCAAGAGCGGATTTGCGTCGTTCTGGTCGTCCTAAAGGCGCTTTCCTTCTAGTGGGGCCAAGTGGTGTTGGTAAAACTGAAACTGTCGTGCAACTTGCCGATCAGTTGTATGGTGGCCAGCAGTTTTTGACGACAATTAATATGTCTGAATTCCAAGAAAAACATACCGTATCACGCTTGATCGGTTCACCTCCAGGGTACGTGGGTTATGGCGAAGGTGGTGTTTTGACGGAAGCAATCCGCAAAATGCCTTACTCAGTTGTTTTACTTGATGAAGTGGAAAAAGCGCATCCAGAAGTATTGAATTTATTCTATCAAGCCTTTGATAAAGGTGAGTTAGCAGATGGTGAAGGTCGCGTTATTGACTGTAAAAATGTGGTCTTCTTCTTAACTTCTAACTTGGGTTATCAAACCATAGTTGATAATGCTGAAACGCCAAACTTGATTGAAGAAGGTTTATATCCAGAGCTATGTGATTTCTTTAAACCTGCTTTATTAGCTCGTATGGAAGTAGTGCCTTATTTGCCTCTTGCTGAAGATGTTATTGAGCAAATTGTTAGGTCGAAGTTGTCTCATTTAGAAACGCTATTTATTGAAAGGTATCAAGCGGAAGTGGTGATTGAAGATGAATTGATTGCCGAGATTATGAGACGAGCAACACGCTCTGAAAATGGTGCGCGTATGTTGGAAGCCATTATTGAAGGTCAAATGTTACCGCCAATTTCCCTTGCCTTGTTGGATCGACTGGCTGCGAGAGAAACCGTTAACCGTATTCACCTATCAGTTGTTGATGGTGAGTTTGTTGGTGAGGTGGGATAGCTAGATGAATTTATGGCTAAGGAAAGCTGTGGAGCAGGGTGAGCTTCGAGATGAGACTGCTTTAATTAATCAATACACCACAACCTTGAAGGAGCAAATAGGTTTATCTCTTGCTCATGTCATCATGCCTTCGCATGATGGCAGTCACCTTGAGGTGATAGATCACCCCCAGTCTATAAATTGGGAAGTTAATGACTTTAACAACCCTTTTTCTCATGTACTTCAGGCGGCAACGCCTATGTGTATGAGCCTTAAGAAGTTGCTTTACTGGCGTTCTGATACAGGTTTTAGCGCGCTGGTAGGTATGCCTTCAAGTGATGAAATGGTGGCGATTTATCCTTTGCCAACAGGGAATACTAAAGTTAAGGCTATGGTCTTAATGGTGGGGCCAGTGGATCAAATTACTCATCTTGATCAAGTTGTTGAGTGGCAAGAATACAGTGCAATCTTTATGAACCAATTGGGTTTTATTAAAGATATGGGTAATCAGGCAACTCAAAAGGTGGATCTTGTTGGATCTATTGAAAGGCTTAAGAAAGAAGGGGAGCAGAAGGAAAGTGCTCTCTCTCTTGGTGGCCGATTAATTGGTTCAAGTGAACCCATGCAAAAGTTAAGGAAGCAAATCATCACAGCAGCTCAATCAACGCTGACTGTTCTAGTTCAAGGTGAAACGGGTACAGGTAAGGAGCTAGTAGCGCGTGCAGTGCATGATTACTCAAGCCGCAGTGATCAGCCTTTTATCGCTATTAACTGTGCTGCCATTCCTGAAAACCTACTCGAAAGTGAGCTTTTTGGTTATGAGAAAGGGGCCTTTTCTGGTGCCGATAGTAAGAAAGTCGGTTTGGTTGCTCAAGCGAATGGTGGCACTTTATTTCTGGATGAAATAGGAGATATGTCGCCTTCTTTGCAGGCTAAGTTGTTACGGGTACTTGAGACTTGTCATTACCGTGCGCTAGGTGCAAAAGAAGAGATGTCATCTGATTTTAGGCTGGTGGCTGCAACACACGTTAACTTGCTGAAATCTGTGCAGTCAGGTGATTTTAGGCAAGATCTTTATTATCGACTTTTCCAATACCCGTTAATGCTACCTGCTCTGTCTAAACGACCTGCTGACATACCTGAGTTGGCGTTTAAATTTATCGAGCAATTCAATGAGAAGCACCATACCAGCGTTCGCGGTATTAGCTATTCAGCTTTGGATTTATTAAAGCAATGTAACTTACCTGGAAACGTGCGTGAGTTGAGACATTTAATTGAGTTTGCATGTATTCAAACTGAAGATAATGACGAAATTAAGCTGAGTGTGGTGAGAGATAGAGTTCAAAATTTATTGGTATTTGATAACCCTACTCAAGTTGTAGAGACCTCTATCTCCAGCGCATCGAATTTAGAGCGAATTAGAGATTTGAAGCGGGCATTAACAGGTTATGAGATAGATATTATTCGTAGCCGATTAATTAAGTTTGGCGGCGATAGAGCAAAAGCTGCAGAAAGTTTAGGGATTCCAAAGCGTACCCTAGCGCATAAGTGTTTAAAGCTGGAGATTGAAGCATGAGGGTGTCATTTCTTTGTATTTATATTTTTTTGAGTCTTTCAGCTAATGCATGGGCACAAGATAACCAAGCGATGGAAGACATTGGTTTGCTGAAAGGGTTAGGTGTAGCCGGTGTTGAATGTAGTTTAGTGGCTTCAAGGCTGGCAAGGTTAAGTTGCTTCGATGATGTATTTGGTACTGAATTTGAAGTAGATGAAGTGGCTAAATCTAGCTTGCCGATTAAAGAAAGGGCGATGAGTTCTGAGTTAGAAAGGGAAGATTCTTCGGCTTTTAAAATTACTTATGGTGATACACCTGAATTGAATGACAGCATTTGGGTAACGTCTTCAGCAATGCCTAACTTAGAGGAATTAGGGAAACATAAGGGGAGTTCTACTCAGCCTTCAACCCCAATTTTAATGCTTAGCTGTCTTGAAACAATTAGCCGAGTTGAGTTGGTGTTACCGCAAAAACTGCAAGATGCCCGAGTGAAAATTAGTATTTTTGGTGATCAAAAAGATACGCAAACTTGGGTTAGCGACGAAGAAGGTTTTGTTCTTAGAACTGGTCGAGGTGTGCCTGCGATTAAGGCAATGAAGGCGATCATTTCATCTCGTTCTTTAGTTTTAAGATCTAATTCACCTGTCATTGATGGTCTTAGGTTTGACTCGTTAAACCTAGCTAGCACGATTAAACCAATTCGTGAAAAGTGCGACTGGTAGGAGCTGGGTATGACATATCGTGACAAAATTCTAAAACCTATTAGTTCTGACAATCCGGTCGGAGAAAAGCTTTTAGAAGATACCTTGCTTGATTTTATTGAAAGTCAAATGATGAAGGTTGGCTCTTTGTCCCATGCGGATGTGCAGTGGGATGAAGTGGAGAAAAGTACCTTAAGTCTTTTAGAGAGCAAAACAAAAGACCTTAAATTACTCACGTATTTATTACAGTGTTTGCAGCATAAGACAACGCCAGAGCGCTTTACTTTGTCGATTAATGTTTTATCTGACTTCATGGGAGCGTTTTGGCAGATTTGTTTCCCTGCTCCTGGTGACAGAGGCTTGCTGCCTAGACGAAAGTTTTTTAGCCAGATAGCTAACAGAAGTATGCAGGCGGCTGAAAAACTTGATGTGGCTATGTTTGATTCAGATTTGAAAGGAGAGCTGGATAAGGCTGTTGCAAGCCTTAAAGCGGCAGCTGAAGCCCTGTCTCTCCCTTTGGATCATATCGAAGCCATGGAATCCAGCTTAACCCGTAAATTTGCTTTTTTGACGCAAAAAAATGAAGTCAATAAAGCGGCTGAGGCTAAAAAAGCTGAATCAGGGTCAGGTCAGGCTGAGAGTAAGGCTGCCAAAATAGAAATTGATGGCAGTAGTGATAGGGCGGTTAAGCAAACTCTATTAAAAGTGTCCGACTTTCTATCTGATTTAGATGGGTCAGAAGCGCTGGTATTACGATTAAGGCGTTTTGCTGTTTGGCAATCAATCAAAGCCTTGCCTGAGGTTGATGCAAATGGACAAACTCAGTTAATGCCAGTTTCACCTGATCGTATTCGTGAATATGAAGAGCATTTACAAAGAGGAGCTGATTTGGCTTTGTGGCGCAAAGTCGAGCAAAGCCTGACAGTTTCCCCCTTTTGGTTTGATGGCCATTTCTTGAGCTATCGCATCGCTACCAAATTAAATAAGTCTGACTGCGCGCAAGCCATTCAGACTGAGCTTTTAAGCTTTGTTAAGCGCTTACCCAAAGTGCTGGAATGTTCTTTTAAAAGTGCTATTCCCTTTGCAAATGAAGAAACACAAAAGTGGCTGTCTTCTGTTGAAGAGCAGTCGTCAAATCAAAATGTCATGTCTATCGGGTGGGATGAAAAAAGAAAAGAAGCTTTCAGTCTTGCCAAGGAAGGTGGGCTTTCTGTGGCGTTAGGCATGCTTAACGAAGGCTTAAAGCAATCGAAAGAACCAAGAGATAGTGTCTACTGGCGTATGTTATTAGCAGACACGCTTAAACAAAATAAACTAGCAGCTATGGCTGTTGAACAATATGAAACGTTACAGACGCAAGTGCAGGATATGTCTGTATCTGATTGGGAACCTTCCTTAATTCAGCGTTTAGATCGTGTTGTAAAACAAGGATAATCAAAGGAACACATGGATATGTTTAAACCCTTACTTAAACTCTTCGCAGCTATTCTGCCTAGTTTAAAATCAGCAATGCCTATTTTGTTATTTTTGCTGTTTATTTTAACCAATATTGCTATTTGGATGATGGGTCCTTGGTTAAAGTATGAAGAGACTTTTCCGATTGCTTCAGTTTTTGCCCGTAGTCTCGTTAGCTTTATTTTTTCCTTGATCTGCTTTGCTATTTGGGGGGTGGTTCAATGGCGTCGTTTAAAAGTATTCCATCAAGAAAAAGCTTTGGAAGCGAGCTATCAAGAAGACCCTATCAAGCTATATGAAGAGCGTCAGGAAACTGAACTAGATAAAGTGATGCTCAATATGAAGGAGAACTTAAATAAGCGTAATTATTTATATGCTCTGCCTTGGTATTTGGTTTTAGGCTTAGAAAATGCCGGTAAAACTAGCTTAATTAATCGCTCTGGTCAGAAATTTGTTTTTTCTAGCGTAATGCGTGCCTCTGGGAAAAAAAGTGAAAACCCTTATTCATTCGATTGGTGGATAGGCAGTGACTCTGTTTTGATTGATCCAGATGGTGAGCTATTAACTCAGCGCATGGATGAAGAGGGTAATGATGGTGAAATGGAGCGCCGTCTATGGCAGAACTTTGTTCACTGGTTAGATAAAACACGAAGTAGAAGGCCTTTAAACGGTGTCGTACTTGCTTTAGATATTGCTCATTTAGCGACTGCGACAGCGTCAGAAAGAAGTGCTTATGCCAGCCTTTTAAGAGCCAGATTACGTGAGTTGATGGAAACGCTTTCTACTCGTTTGCCTGTGTACATCACTTTTACCAAGCTAGATTTGTTGCATGGTTTTGAACCTTTTTTCCGCGAATATACCCGAGCACAAAGTGAGGATGTTTTAGGTTTTACCTTCTCCATGGAATCAGTAAATCAACTTGATAATTGGATAGAGGAGTTTGAAACTGAGTTTGGTGGTTTTGTTGAGCGTATCAATGATTCTTTATCACCTATCATGCAGGGTTTACCTGATGGTGATGATAAGGTGGCAATTTATAGCTTTGCTAGACAAATGGCAGGTATGCAAGATGTACTAAAGCAATTTTTTGTTGATGCTTTAGGTAGCGATCAATTCTCGACATCACCTTTGGTGCGTGGCGCTTTCTTCACCTCGGTATTCCAGCAAGGAGTACCGACCAATGCATTTGTTGATGCGGCATCTCGTCGTTATGGTTTAACGCACTCAATTAATAGTGCGCAAAATGCGGTAAATTCGACGACCTATTTTACGCAAAAACTCTTTACCAAAATTATTTATCCAGAAGCGGGTTTGGCATCAGATAACTTTAGAGTTGCTCGTCAAAAACGCCGTATTCTTTGGTTATCATTTTTAGTCTGTGCCATTAGTTCAGGCTTGCTTGCTGTTTCTTGGCAGCAGTTTTATGAAAAAAATATTGAGCAAACCAATGCGGTACTTAAAAAGGTAAATGACTATAAAGAAAAGTATGCCAGTGACTCTATGATTCGTTCTGAGCAAGATATTTTATCTGCTTTGAATGATATTCGTGATGCGACACTCGAGTTTGGTTTTTTCAGGGAGAAACCGCTTTATATCTCTGATATGGGCTTATACCAAGGGCACTTAATTGGACCTAAAGTTGAAGAGACTTACCTAAGCTTATTACAAAATAGGTTTTTGCCAGAGCTTATGGATCAGGTTGCTAAAGATTTGTCCGGTGCAAAAAATGATGTCAATAAACTCGCAGCCTTAAGAGTTTATAAAATGATGACAGATAAGAATGGCCGTCGTGATGGTTTTGTTGAAGAGTACTTTGCCAAAGGTTGGCAAAAAGAGTATTCGGGCGACAGGGAAACTCAGGAAACTTTGTTGCAGCATCTTGATTACGCTATGAAGCACATAGATTTAGAAGAGTTAAGCGATGGTGGCGACAAATATGCTCAAAAAGTATTAAAGAAGCATAAGTCACTAATTTCAAAAATCCAATCAGATCTTGGCACCATGCCAGTTGAAGAAAGGGTATATCGTAACCTCAAGCAAAATGCATCCACTGAGCTTGGTTCGCCATTAAATGTGAAACATGCGATAGGGCCTGTGTTTGATATTGTTTTCCAAGAAAGGGTAATTAATACCGAGAACTTACTTGTTTCTCAATTACTCACCAGTAAAGGTTTTGAGAAGTACTTTTTACCTCAATCTGAGTCAGTTGCTGAGCTAGCTTTGATTGATAGTTGGGTACTTGGTCAAAGTGAAGTAGCCGAATTTAGTACGGCTGATAAACAAGTATTACGTGAAAAAATTCGAGATCAATATGTCTCTGATTACACCAATACTTGGCGAGCGGCTATTAATGCTATCGATATTAAATACTTTTCTGATATCAATGATGCAGTTCAAGTATTAGATAATCTAACTGGCAGTATGCAGCCTTTCTCAAGAATGTTGGCAGCTATAGAAAGTAATACTCAGCTATTCCCTGAATTGCCAGAGAATGATGCTGAACGTATTGATTTGATGAAGGCGCCTAAGTATCAAGTTGCAGCAGCAGTTAACAATCCATTTGCTGAGCTCAACTCTCTATTGGATGAGAGAGAAGGGCAGCCAGCTTATATGGAAGAAGTTATGGAGGCTGTGGCTCAATTGCAGACTTATTTGACAGCTATTCAAAATGCACCAGATATGGGGAAAGCTGCATTGGATGCTACTAAAGATAGGCTAACGCTTAAAAATGCTGATCCTATTTATACTGTGCAGCGTATTGCGTCAGGTTTGCCAAAACCTTTAGATGCTATGGTTGGAAAGCTTGCTACTGAGAGCTGGTATGTTGTGAAGCAAGAGGCGGTTAAGCATCTTGAGGTAAGATGGTTTAAAGATGTGTATTCCAAATTCGATAGTAAGTTTGCAAATCGTTATCCTTTCGATCCTGAAGCTAAAAAAGATGTTTCTTTGCAAGACTTTGAAGACTTCTTTGCACCTGAAGGTACCTTGAACCAGTTTTACAACAATCAGCTTAAAATGTTCATGGATGAAAATCTAGGTTTGTCAGCTAACTCTGGTGAACAATCCTTAATTAGAAAAGATGTTCTAGAGCAACTTGAAGAAGCGAAGCGTATTCAGCAGGCATTCTTCCAGAATAAGGGGATTCTAGATGTTAAGTTCTCTTTAGAGCCTGTTGAGCTAAGTTCGAATAAACGCAGAAGTGTTATCAATGTGGATGGTCAATATGTGGGGTATTCTCATGGACCTAAGAAAACAGTTGAGCTGGTTTGGCCTAATACTTTAAGAGAAGGTACCTCTTCTAAGCTTACCTTTGTGCCAACTCAAGTGAATGCTTCTCCTCGTAGTATTGCTATCCAAGGTGCTTGGGCCTTTTTCAGACTGTTGGAGAAAGGGGAAGTCGTTGGGGCTAGTGCGACAAGTGTCGATTACCGCTTTAACCTAAGTGGAGGCTACGCAATTTATCGATTGCACTCAGATGCGGACTCTAATCCATTCACCTCATCTCTATTCAAATCATTCAAGTTATCAAAAACACTTTATTAAAAAGCGATATCTGATGGAGCAAATTTTGCTCCATCAGACTTAAGGGATTATTAGTTAGTATGTTGTTTTTTTCGGATTTACATCAATTTCGTCTTGTTTCTGATGAAAGCCTTTTAAGAGACTCATCTGTTTATCAACAAATTAGGTCTGAAATTAATCGTAGGAATGTTCCTCTGGCTGGTGGCACAGATTGGGATAATGTTAGGAAGTTATGTGAGCAGATAGGTGCAAGTGAAGGTGTTGATTTACTGGTGGCTGTTTATTACACAGTGGCAGCAATTAAGACACAAGGCCTAAGTGGTTTAGCGGTTGGTTTGGAGCTACAAGCTGCTGTGATAAAAAAGTTTGGTGCTAATTCGGCGTTCCCTGCAATAAGACGATCCGAGCTTCTCACCTGGATGGTTGGGAAAATAGGGCCAGAAATACGGTCTTTGAATCCAAGTGTGAAGCAGCTTAGAGATTTATATCGTTGTGAAAGGGCTTGTCACAGTTTGCATAATCAATTTAGTCTGCTCCAGCCCGATCAGGTGCCAGATTTGGATATGATAGCGTTTACTATTTTTGAATATATCGACAAACTTGAAACTAATGCTGAGATTGCTCAACCTAAAACGATTGAAGTTGCAGCCAAGTTGAGTTGGAAGCAAAAAATACTTCCCTATTTTGGTGGGGCAAGTTTAGCTGTTATAGCAACATTTGGCTTTGCATACCTCAAGCAAAATTTGGATACCCCAAACTCTGTAGTAAGTGTGGAGCAAACAATCCCTAAAGTCATGCAACCAGAATTTATTAATAATTTACCTTTAATTATTGATTTTGGTGATTTTGCGACCAAAAAAGAGGAGATTTCTGCTTTTTACCTTGATCGTTCTTTGGCATTAATGGATAAAAAAGTTACCGAAGATTTGCGGCAGGCTCTAGGTTTAGAGGCTACTTTGCAAGGGCTTTATCCTGGTGATGAGTCTTTGCAAGGGGATGTTGCAACTTTAGAAAGTTGGAAGGCTGATATGTTGGCTGTTGTTGATACACAGTATCAGCGCTTTAGCCGTGCTAGAACAAATGCAGCCAATATTAACTTGATGGTTGAAAGTGATAGATACGATCAAGCAAAAGTATTAGCTAAAAAGATGGAAGATTATGCGATTAGCCTATCTCCTGTTTACGGGAGGGCCATGTATATTGAAGAGTTAATTGAACAAGGAAAACTTGAATCATCGCAACTTGAATTGGATAAGCTTCTTTATAACTTAAAAGCGTTAAACCTTAAAATTGCGTTACTTGAAAACAAAGTTGAAGGTAAGAGGGATCATTAGTGAAACTTGGTTTAATTGCAATTTTTTGTTATTAACGCCAATTGATCCAATAGTGATAGCTTAATGATTCATTATATTCGATCGTATTTTTAAAGATATCACTGGCTACATTATTACAACTAACAGGAATAAACTCTGGCTCGGTCCAACCTGTCATACCGCCAAGATACTCTCTTGTATAGCCCCATTGTCCACAAGAGAGTAACTGGTCATAACTATTTTCTCGTTCGCATACAACGCATGTTTCAAACATAATTGTAATATCTTCACCTTCTACGCCATAAGCATCTGAAATATAAGGTGTATCATAGATAGCAAGGGTAGAGCTTCTCTGTACTTGGCCTTCCCAAGGTTTATCTGTGTCATCAAGAGGGGTGTAATGGTTGCCCCGGCCATGCTCTAGGTTTTCTCCATCATAAAAGGGTTCTGTATTTTCTGGTGGGATATCAAGTTGGTTGATATTTTCATTGACTAAATTAATGTTGCTTTTTCTAACTTGGAGCATGCGATATTTGTCGCATTGCGCTTGATTGCGACCACTTATTTGCCCGTTTATGTTAGAGAAAAAGTGAATTTCTAAACCAACACCTGTGGCATTATCTGTTGCTATATAGCTTGCTTGGCTGCGGCTACTGTGAAACCACGCTTTAGAGAATGCCAATATGCCCAAGTGAGTTGGACTGGATTTGACTTCTGCCTGAACAGGACAAATTTTGGCAACTAGAAGCTCTTCTGCAGATAGTTGATGAGTAAATGCTGTCAAAAAACTGAGGACTGAAAGGTAAATATAAAGTGGTCTTGTCATACATAACCTAAAATTGTGAGATGGGTTAAGTATAGAAAGTGAAAATCAGTTGGTATTAACTGTCATAAAAAATTAATAAAAGGGGAGGTTAAATGTTTAAACTATTAAACTCGGTTGAATCGACCGTATAAATCGTCCAGCGTTTTTCCGTTAGCTTTAACTCTTTGACATTAATATGGCTAACTTCCGCTGTTACTCGGCGGTTAGTTGCGCGGCCATTTTCTGTTTGATTATCAGCAATGGGTTGGCTTTCACCATAGCCAATTGCTTTTATACGCTTGGGTGCAATGGTGAATTTTTCAACTAATGCTTGTTTGATAGCATTGGCTCTGTTTTGAGAGAGCACTAGGTTTTTTACCTCATCACCTTGAGAGTCTGTATGGCCCTCTATAACAACATCTGTTGTTTTAAATTCTTGCAAAAATTTACCTAGTTTTAAGATGCCTTTTAATTCACTGTCCTTTAGCTGATGTTTACTTGTTTCGAAACGAACGTCGAGTTTGACTTTTTTTTCTATCGAATTACTTAAATGTTTGGCAATGGAGCAGCCAAAATTATCAACTTTAGAGTTAGGTGGGGTGTTTGGGCATTTATCTCGTATGGCGATGACGCCGTCTTTGTCCAAATCTTTAAAACGCTGACTAATATCCTTGCCAAATAGCCTTTCAGCAAAGCTGGTTTCCACCATAAAGCTAGATAAAATGACTATCCATAGCATTTTTCTCATTCAGTGTCCTTAATCTAGCTCAGAGTCGGGTGGTTAGAATATAGAGTATTCATATTCGTTATATCCAATACCATGGGTGTTTTGTTTTCATTATGTAAAAAAGTGTAAGGTTTTTAGGGCGGGAGTTTCTAGGGTTAATTAAATTCTATCTAGGTTTTTTTCATAAATCCTAGAGTGTCGAGAGCTGATCGCATATAATGCTGGGCCTTAAAAATATATTAGTACTTCTTGTTGTTGGTTTTGGACTCTAAATCATCATAAAAACCTTTAAAAAAGACGGTTTTATAAACAACAAGGAGAAGAAGAATCTCTTACTTAGTAAGTAACAGGAATTAGAATTATGCGCAGTCATTATTGCGGCGAATTAAATGCTTCAAACATTTCTCAAGAAATTACACTATGCGGTTGGGTTCATCGCCGTCGTGACCATGGTGGCGTAATCTTTCTAGATGTACGTGACCGTGAAGGTATTACTCAAGTTGTTTTTGATCCTGATCGTGCTGATAGCTTTGCACTAGCTGACAGTGTTCGTAATGAATACGTAGTTAAGTTGACTGGTTTAGTACGTGCTCGTCCTGAAGGTACAGTTAATCCAAATATGACGACAGGTGAGATTGAAGTGCTTGGTACTTCTTTAGAAATTCTTAACGCTGCGCAAACACCTCCATTCCAGTTGGATGAGCACCAGTCAGTTGGTGAAGACATTCGACTTAAAAATCGTTTTGTTGATCTACGTCGCCCTGAAGTGCAAGCAAAAATGCGTTTCCGTTCTAAAGTGACATCCGTGCTGCGTAATTATTTAGATGATAATGGCTTCCTAGATATTGAAACGCCAATTTTGACTCGCGCAACACCTGAAGGTGCGCGTGACTATCTTGTGCCAAGTCGTACCCAAGAAGGTAACTTCTTTGCTTTGCCTCAGTCGCCACAGTTGTTTAAGCAACTATTAATGGTGTCTGGTTTTGATCGTTATTATCAAATTGCAAAGTGCTTCCGTGATGAAGATTTGCGTGCTGACCGTCAGCCAGAATTTACTCAAGTAGACATCGAGACATCCTTCATGGGTGAGAAAGAAATCATGTCTATGACAGAAGAAATGGTTGTAGGTTTGTTTAAGCAACTATTGAATGTAGATCTAGGGACTTTCCCTACTATGCCATACGCTGAAGCGATGGAAACATATGGTAGTGATAAGCCTGATTTACGTATTCCTTTAAAAATCGTGACAGTTTCTGATTTGATGGAAAATGTTGATTTTAAAGTGTTCTCTGGTCCAGCGGTTGACCCTAAGGGGCGTGTAGCTGCACTTAAAGTGCCTGGTGGTAATGCGCTTACTCGTAAGCAAATCGATGCTTATACTAAGTACGTTGGTATCTATGGTGCTAAAGGGTTGGCTTACATCAAGGTTAATGACAAATCTAACCTTGAAGAAGGTTTGCAGTCTCCTATTGTTAAATTCCTTCCAGTTGAAGTTCGTCAACAATTGCTTGAGCGTCTAGATGCGCAAGATGGCGATTTGATCTTCTTCGGTTCTGATTCTGAAAAAGTGGTTAATGAAGCACTAGGTGCTTTACGTTGTAAGCTTGGTGAAGATCTTGAACTATATACTTGTGAGTGGGCGCCTTTATGGGTTGTTGACTTCCCAATGTTTGAAGAGACTTCTGATGGCGGTATTACTGCTATTCACCACCCGTTTACAGCGCCATCATGTTCTGTAGAAGAGCTAAAAGCTAATCCATTAACTGCTTTGTCTCAAGCTTATGATATGGTGCTAAATGGTACTGAGCTTGGCGGTGGTTCTATCCGTATTCACCAAAGTGATATGCAGCAAACTGTATTTGAGTTGCTAAATATTGATGAAGCAGAGCAAGAAGAGAAGTTTGGTTTCTTACTTGATGCGCTTAAGTTTGGCGCGCCGCCACATGGTGGTTTAGCTTTCGGTCTAGATCGTCTTGTTATGTTGATGACAGGTTCAGCATCTATCCGTGATGTTATTGCTTTCCCTAAAACACAAAGTGCAACATGTCTATTGACGCAAGCACCTGGTGAGGTAAGTGAGAAGCAACTAAAAGAGTTGAGCATTCGTGTGCGTAAACCTGTTGTAGAATAAGGTTTTTAGACGAATTTTAAGAAAAGGGCCGCTTATGCGGCCTTTTTTTTGATTTAATAGTGAAATGCGGTTGAATCTTAAAGGTCATACTGTTGAAATATACAGTTAAATTAATGAGTCCTTGAGGTGTGTTTTTGACTCGAATTTTAGCGATTGATCCAGGCTCCCGTATTACTGGCTTTGGCATTATTGATGTGCAAGGGCGGCAAATCCAATATGTTGATAGTGGTTGTATTAGGTTGCCTGATGATGTTCTGGCAGAACGTTTGAAAAATATTTATACCAATGTTAGTGAACTCTTGTCTCGTTATCGACCTCAAGAATTTGCTATTGAAGAAGTGTTTCTTGCAAAAAATGCTAATTCCGCATTAAAGCTTGGTCAAGCAAGAGGTGCAGCTATTGTGGCTGCGGCAATGGCTGGCTTGCCTGTTTCAGAGTATGCCGCTAAGCGTGTGAAGCAATCTGTTGTGGGTAGTGGGAGTGCAGATAAAGAGCAAGTCCAGCAAATGGTTCAACTGTTGCTCAAGTTGGAGAAAGCGCCTCAAGCTGATGCCGCTGATGCGTTGGCAATTGCAATGTGTCACGCTCATACACGTACTTCTTCGGGGCTAGAGTATGGTGTTGGTAAGAGGGCGGCAAGATCCGGTAAGCGTTGGTCAGAATTAGATATAAGGAATCTTAAGTGATAGGTCGTTTAGTAGGTTATTTGGTAGAAAAAGTACCGCCAGAATTAATGTTAGATGTGAATGGTGTGGGTTATGAATTAACTGCTTCAATGACGACTTTCTATGAGCTACCTGCCATAGGTGAAAAAGTCACGCTTTATACGCATTTTCAAGTAAAAGAAGACTCTCAAAGTCTTTATGGCTTTAAAGGGAAAGATGAAAGAGCCCTGTTTCGTATTTTAATTAAAGTTAATGGAGTTGGCCCTAAGATGGCGCTTAGCGTGTTATCTAGCATGTCGAGTGATGAGTTAATTGCTAATGTTCAAGATTCAGATGTGACGGCTCTTACGCGTATACCAGGTGTTGGTAAAAAAACAGCAGAGCGCTTGATTATTGAGTTGAGAGATAAGCTTGGTCAAGCTGCAAAGCAGGATCTATTTGCGACGCCAGAAGTTTTAAGGCAAGTGCAAACGGACCCAAGGCAAGAAGCGGAAGCGGCCTTGGTCGCTCTTGGTTACAAACCACAAGAAGCAGCAAAAGCAATTGCGAAGGTGCCTGTGTCATCTGATAGTAGTGAGCAGGTGATAAAGTCTGCTTTAAAAAACATGCTTAAGTAGATTCTGAATATGATTGAATCCGATAGAATAATTAGTGCTGAATCTGATGCTATAGAGCTTTCAGGGTCCGAGTCGCATATTGATAGAGCAATTCGTCCAAAAATGTTGGACGAATATATTGGTCAGCCAGTTGTTAGAGAGCAGATGGATATCTTTATTCAGGCTGCGAAGCAACGGGAGGAGCCTTTAGATCATTGTCTTATCTTTGGGCCGCCTGGGTTAGGGAAAACAACTTTGGCTAATATTATTGCTAATGAAATGGGGGTTGAAATTAAAACGACCTCTGGTCCTGTGCTTGAGCGTGCTGGTGATTTAGCTGCTCTTTTGACAAACCTTAGTGAAGGTGATGTGCTGTTTATCGATGAAATACATCGTTTAAGTCCAGCGGTTGAAGAGGTGCTTTATCCTGCGATGGAGGATTATCAGCTGGATATTATGATAGGTGAAGGTCCTGCTGCTCGCTCTATTAAAATTGAACTTCCTGCTTTTACCTTGGTCGGAGCAACAACTCGCGCTGGTTTATTGACATCTCCCTTAAGAGATAGATTCGGTATAGTGCAAAGACTTGAGTTTTATGATGTTCAGTCGTTAACAACTATAGTCTCTCGTTCATCTGAAAAGATGGGTTTGAATATGGATGCTTCAGGTAGCTTCGAAATTGCTCGTAGAGCAAGGGGGACGCCTAGAATTGCAAACCGCTTGTTGCGTCGAGTCAGGGATGTTGCTCAAGTTGGTGGCTATGAAATAGTGGCCCAAGAAGTTGCTCAGCGTGCCTTAGATATGTTAAGTGTAGATACTCAAGGGTTTGATCACTTAGATCGACGTATGTTATTGACTATGATAGAGAAGTTTGAAGGAAGACCGGTAGGTCTGGACAGTATTTCTGCTGCTGTTGGGGAGGATAAAGATACCATCGAAGATGTGATCGAGCCTTACTTAATTCAGCAAGGATTTGTGATTCGTACGCCAAGAGGGCGACAGGTTACAAAGAAGGCATATGAGCATTTTAATTATCAATTGCCAAACGATTTAAATTAGAGGTAGTAAATGTCAATTTGGGGTCTTATCGCGAGTGCTAGCCTTGTAGTTCAGCTAGTTATGTTGTTGTTGGTTTTAGCATCTGTTTTTTCATGGGTTGTCATTTTTCAGCGAGTGAGAGTGTTAAGAGGGGCGGCAAAGGTTCGTCGCACTTTTGAAGATCTGTTTTGGTCTGGTATGGACTTAAGTCAGCTTTATCGTCAAGTAACAGCGGAAGGGCGAAGAGTTGAAGGTATAGAAAATATTTTCACATCTGGGATTAAAGAGTTCACGCGTTTACGTCAGAGTGCAAATATGGACCCTGATGCGGTCATGGAGGGCGTTCAGCGTGCTATGCGTGTTGCACTGGCGCGTGAAGAAGAGAAACTTGATAAGCATTTGCCTTTTTTAGCTACGGTGGGTTCTACCAGTCCTTATGTAGGCTTGTTTGGTACAGTTTGGGGGATAATGCATTCATTTATAGGTTTGGCCGAAGTGCAACAAGCAACGCTTGCTACAGTGGCTCCTGGTATTGCTGAAGCTTTGATTGCGACAGCAATTGGCCTCTTGGCTGCTATTCCTGCGGTTATCTCTTATAACCGTTTCTCTACCACAGCAGATGCGCTTGCGATTAACTACGAAACTTTTTCTGATGAGTTTAGTAGTATTTTACATCGTAAAGTACATGGTAGAGATGGGGGCGCTGCATAGTGGCTCGCCCTAATCGACGTACACGCCGTAAACCTATGGCGGAAATTAATGTTGTGCCTTATATCGACGTGATGTTAGTGCTCTTGGTTATTTTTATGATTACGGCGCCTATGTTGACGCAGGGTGTTGATGTTGAGTTACCGAACGCAAATGCAGCGCCGATCGAGGATCCACAATCAGATGTGTTAGTCGCGTCAATTAATGCTAGTGGTGAATACTTCATAGACTTTGGGGGGGAGCAAAACTCGCTTCCTCTAATTGAATTGCAAGATAAAGTGAAAAAAGTGATTGCGCAGAATCCAAGCCTTCCTGTTCTTGTTAGAGGAGATAGAAGTGTTGCCTATGGTGATGTAATTGGCTTAATGGTGGCATTACAGGCTGCAGGTGTGCCTAATGTGGGGCTGGTAACAGAACCTGAGGCACCTTAATGAAGTTTTTCAGTAAAGAAAGTTATGGATTGCCTGTCCTACTTGCGATAAGTCTGCATTTGCTTTTAATTGTGGTAAGCTTGGTTGCAGTAGATTTCAAAGAAGAACAAGACCTTAGAGTAAATGATAGACCTGTTGTTCAAGCTAAAGTTGTAGATATTAGCCAAACAATCATAGGTAAAAGAATTGAAGAAGATAAGGCGAAAGCCAAGGCTCAGGCACTAGCAGCAAAGAAGAAAGCGCAGCAAGAAAAGAAGCGTAAGGCCGCAGAGCAAGCTTTAAAAGAGCGGAAAAAACAACTAGCACAACAAAAAAAGCAGAAGCAAGCACAGGAAGAGAAGGCTAGGGCGGCTGCAGAGGCTGCACAAAAAGCTGAAGCTGATAAGTTGCAGAAAAGACAGGTTGCTGAAGCTGAGCAAAAGAAAAAAGCGGCTCAAAAAGCTCAAAAAGCAAAGGATGATGCAAAAAAGCGATTAGCTCAGGAGACTAAAAAGGCAGAAGCTGCTAAAAAATTGGCTGAGTCTAAAAGACGAGAGCAAGAAAGGATTAATAAAGAAAAGGCTGAAGTTGAGCGTAAGCGCTTAGAGGTGATTCGTATTGCTGAAGAGCAAAAGAAAAGGCAGGAAGAGGCACAGCTGGCTTTAGCTCAAGAAAAGGCAAGGCAAGAAGCGCTAGCAATAGAGTTGGCTTTGCAAGAGGAGGCTGAAAAACAGCAGGAAATCGCTGAGGCAAGTGCAAGGCAATCTATGTCGGCTTTAATTGATCAGAGAATACGATCTCGTTGGATAATGCCACCTAATGCTACGAATGGTATGAAAACGCAATTGAGAATTTTCTTTTTGCCGACGGGAGAGGTTGATTTAGTAAATGTGACTGAATCAAGTGGTGATGCGTTATTTGATCAAAGAACAGTCGATGCTGTATACAAAATGGGGCGAATTGAAGAGCTAGCTGAGCTTGATCCTTTTGTATTTGAACGTAATTTTAGAACGGTTGACTTAATTTTTAATCCTCAGGATTTGAGACGCTAATGAGAAAATTGAAATATTTTTCGCTGGGTTTGATGATGCTTTTGTTATCAAACTTGGCAAAAGCACAGTTAGTTATTGAGATTACAAGTGGTGCTGATCAATTGTTACCACTTGCTGTTGTTCCTTTTGCATATGATGGAAAAGGTGCCCTGCCTGCAGATGTTGCGCAAATTATTGAAAACGACTTGAAGCGTAGTGGTCTGTTTGAGGCAATTCCAAGAACAAATATGCTGAGTTTGCCATCTAAAAAAGAAGATGTGCACTTCCGTGATTGGCGTTTATTGAAAAGTGACTATGTTGTTATTGGTGATATTAAGCAGATAGATAGTGAAAGCTTTGAAATTAACTTCGAATTAATTAATGTACTAAGTCAGAAAACGGTAGAAAAGCATACAGGTTTGGCTGTTAAGTCTAGCGGCTTAAGAGATGCTGCTCACTACATTAGTGATAAAATTTATCAGCTGTTAACTGGAGTGCGAGGCGCTTTTAGTACTCGTATTTTATATGTAACTGCTGAGGGTGATAGGGCTGCGCCAACGTATCGCTTACAGGTTGCTGACGCGGATGGTCATAGGCCACAAGTTATCGTTGAGTCAGAAGAGCCAATTCTATCTCCATCTTGGAGTCGTAATGGTCGTTTTATTACTTATGTAATGTTTAGAGATAGACGCCCTAATATTTTCGTACAAGAGCTGGCGACAGGGAAAAGGCAAAAAATTGCTCAATATAAAGGTCTTAACGGCGCACCAGCATGGTCGCCAGATGGTAGGCAGTTAGCGCTAGTTTTATCTAAAGATGGTAACCCAGAGATTTATATCTTTGATATAGCAACACAAAAATTACAAAGAGTTACTAATCATTATTCAATCGATACTGAACCAAGCTGGGAGCCAGATGGTAAAGGGATTGTTTTTACATCTGATAGAGGTGGTAACCCACAAATCTACCGTGTAGATATTAACTCTAAAGCCGTTGAGCGCGTTACTTTTGAGGGTGATTTAAATACCCGAGCGAGAATGACGCCAGATGGACGCTATCTGGTAACAGTGCAAAAAAATGATGGTAATTACCATATAGCGTTACAAGATATGAAAAATGGTCGTGTACAAATTTTAACAGAAACCTACCTAGATGAGTCTCCAAGTATTGCCCCTAACGGTAGTATGGTGATGTATGCAACTACGCATAATGGGAAAGGTATTTTGGCAGTAGTTTCCGTTGATGGTCTGGTTAAATATAGGTTACCATCAGCGGCAGGTGAAGTGAGGGAGCCCGCATGGTCTCCTTTCTTTGAGTAGAGTCCCCTTAAGGAGTGAAGAATGAGCGTTAATAAACTAGGTAAAATGGCTGTAATTGGTCTTTCTGCAGCTTGGATTGCAGGTTGTAGTACCACAGCAACTGAGACTGATTCTTCTTCAGTATCAGAAGCTGAAGCAAATAATGTAGCGGCTGAGTCATCAGCTGCAAGTGCAAATGGTTCTACTGGCAATGCTGGTGATGAATCTTTTGGTGCAAATGGTAACGGTGATTTATCTAGCGTAATCGTTGATGGTAACGGCAATGTTGTATCTGCTGATACTGCTGCTGCGGCTGAAACAGCTGCTGCAAATGCCAAGGATATGCTTGTAGGCGTTGCTCATGTTTTCTATTTTGATTTCGATAAATCAATTGTGCGTCCAGAAGCACGTGAAGCTCTAGCTAAACATGCGAAATATCTTGTAGCTAATCCAGATGCTCGTGTTGTTCTTGAAGGTCATGCTGATGAGCGTGGTACTCGTGAATACAATATGGCTCTTGGTGAGCGTCGTGCTAAAGCAGTTAGTCGTTACTTGACTATTCAAGGTGTTGCTGCAGCTCAAATCGAAACAGTTAGCTTCGGTGAAGAAAAGCCACTTGAATTTGGTCATAACAAGCAAGCTTGGCAAGCAAACCGTCGTGTAGAAGTGCGTTACGAATAATGTTGGCCGTGACTCATAATCTTCGCTCTATCGCAATGGCGCTGTGTTTCACAGCGCCATTGGCGTTTGCTGAGGGAGAGCCTAGTGCTTTGTCTGCAAGTGCTGCCGCTGAGTTGTTATATCAAATAGAAAACCTGCAGCTTGAGGTTCAATCTCTTAGAGGCACAGTTGAGCAGCAGCAGCATGAACTTTCTAAAATGAAAGCAAGTCAAAGAGATAGGTATATCGATCTAGATAAGCGTATTTCATCCTTGATGAGGGTTGTTCAGGAGCGACCTGTGGTTCCTGTTGTTGCTCTTGATGTGACAGCGGCTAGTTCTGATGCTTTGCCTGTAGATAGTGCTACTAGCAACTCGGTAGTTGAGCCAGAACCAGTTGAAGTAGTTAATACTCCACGAATTATTGAACCAGCTAATGCTGAAACATTGGCAGAGTACAAGGCAGCGTACTCTCTTGTGCGTAACAATGAAAACGCAAAGGCAGAGTTGGCATTTGTTGATTTTATTGGAAAATATCCAAATAGTGAGCTGTCTGGCAATTCATATTATTGGCTTGGTTTGTTGAAATTGAATTCAGGTGATCCTGTTTCTGCAATTGAACAATTTAAGTCTGTTATTGCTCAGTTCCCTGGCCATGATAAAGAAACTGATACGCTGTATCGATTGGGTTTTGCCTATCTAAAACTTGATGATAAAGAATCAGCTAGAGGTTATCTAGTTGATGTTATTGAGCGTTTTCCTAACAGTAAAGCAGCTAAATTAGCAAAAAATCTCTTGTCTAATATAAAATAGCTTGTATTTCCCAATGGGTTCTGTATTATACGCGCCCGTTGGGTCGTTAGCTCAGTTGGTAGAGCAGTTGACTTTTAATCAATTGGTCACTGGTTCGAATCCAGTACGACCCACCAACAATCTTATATCTACTTCAGGTAGTCTGGGTCGTTAGCTCAGTTGGTAGAGCAGTTGACTTTTAATCAATTGGTCACTGGTTCGAATCCAGTACGACCCACCAACTTTCTATATCTAATCCCGAGTTTTAGTTAGGGGTAATGACATGTCGACCGTCCTCGATAAAGCAGCCTTAAGAGAAACAGTTCAACAACATCTCTCTTCTGCAGAACAAGTCCTAAAAGTGCCTTCTGAAAATGAAGATGCATTGCGTGCCGAAATCAAATCCCTCCTTAAAGCAAAAGATGCTGTATTAGTTGCTCATTACTATTGCGATGATGATATTCAGGCATTAGCCGAAGAGACCGGAGGCGTGATTGCTGATTCTCTGGAGATGGCAAGGTTCGGAGCGAATCATGAAGCATCAACCCTTGTGGTTGCTGGTGTTAAATTTATGGGTGAGACATCTAAAATTCTCAGTCCAGAAAAAACAGTATTAATGCCGACACTGGAAGCTACTTGCTCACTAGATATTGGTTGTCCAATTGATGAGTTTTCTGCGTTTTGTGATCAATACCCTGATCGAAAGGTAGTTGTTTATGCTAATACGTCAGCAGCCGTAAAAGCTCGAGCTGATTGGGTTGTAACCTCAAGTATTGCGTTGCAGGTCGTAGAGCATCTGGTTGATCAAGGTGAAAAAATCATCTGGGGTCCAGATCAGCATCTTGGTGGATATATCCAAAAGCAAACAGGTGCAGATATGATTCTTTGGGATGGCGCTTGCATCGTTCATGAAGAGTTTAAAGCGAAAGGTATTTTAGATCTTAAAGCAATTTACCCAGATGCTGCTGTGCTTGTTCATCCAGAATCTCCCGAGTCAGTTGTAGATGTGGCGGATGTTGTAGGCTCTACATCGCAGCTTTTGAAAGCCTCGAAAGAAATGACAAATTCAAGTTTTATCGTGGCAACGGATCGCGGTATTTTCTATAAAATGAAGCAGGCCTCACCAGAGAAGCAATTTCTTGAAGCGCCAACGGCTGGTTCTGGTGCGACATGTCGTAGTTGCGCGCATTGTCCTTGGATGGCTTTAAATAGTTTGCAGTTATTAAGAGATGCTTTAATTGATTCAACAGACGAAATTCATGTTGATGAAACTACAAGAGTTAAAGCACTAATGCCTTTACAAAGGATGCTGGACTTTCAGGTTCAATCTTAATTCTAAGTAAACGATAGCTCTATTTAATCAAGGTAGAGCTATCAATCCAGTTCAATTTTATTTCCTTTCTCTAGCTCTATTGTACTGAAAATTTCTTCTTTGATTTTGTTAATAATGATTAGGTCGTTATTGTCCGCAACAAATTCTGCTCTTTTAAGTAAATTTAAAGCCGATTTTCCTTGGCCTTTGCTAAATACTATTTTTGCTTCATAGGCTCGTGTTAAGGCGAGATTTTTGGCTTCTTTGGCTTGGCGTAAATGAATGCGGTTAATAATATCTTTTTCGTACTGTAAGAGCCTGACTTGTTGAGATTGGGTACTGCTTAATAAATGGCTGTCAGGACTTAATTCGATAAAAGCGAGTTGATTCTTATTAAGGCTAAGTTTGTGTTGGATGATCGCTTGGGCTTCTTCTATTTTGCCACTGTTAATTAAAATTCGAGCTTTTAAATAGGCTTGATTATAAAGTGTTACATTTAGCTTTTTGGCAAGACTGTTCGCTTTTTCTTTATCATTATTTATTAAAGCAACAAGCGCTTTGGCATAGACTTGATCACTTTCAATGTTAATTTGCGATTGGATATAGGTATCTGGGTTAAGCATTAAACTGGCACGATAAGCAAGAAGTGTCGCTCTAAACTGATTAAACTGAGTTTGATCCCCTTGCTTTAAAATACTTTGTATCGGGGTCGTGCTTAGAGAGTCAGCAAGCCTGTTTTCTGGAATAGGGTGAGTTGATAAGAACTCGATTGGCTCCCGGCCTATAGTGCCTTGGAAGAAGGTAAAGAAAAGTTTGCTTGTCGCGTGTTCATCTATGCCTGCTCTGATTAAGTATTTTTTAGCTTGTCTGTCGGCTTCTACTTCCTGTATGCGGCTATAGCTTAATCTATTCTCTTGTTGATTTGCTATGCCCGACAAGAAGAGTGCAGAACTTGCGTCTCCTTGAGCACCAGCTAATGCTGCGACAATTCCTGCCCCCATCATAAGCATGGCCTTGTTTTTTTCTTGTTCACTATGCTGGCTTTGTCTTTCGTAATGTTTAAGATCAAGATGTGCTAGTTCGTGGGCAAGTAACGCAAGTAGTGTTTGTTCGTCATTTATTTTGCTTAACATGTCGCTATAAAGGAACATATGACTCCCAGGTAGAACAAATGCATTGCTTTTAGTGCTGTTTAAGAGTCCTATTTCAATGTTTTTCTGATAGAGTTCCGTGTACGGCAGAAGCTGGGCTAAAGCGCTTCTTAAATAATCGTATGCCGGTGGAAAATTTATAAAATGTTTGCTGCCATGGAGTTTACGAAACCAGTGTTGTCCTAAAACATAGGATGGATTTGAAAGGCTCTGCTCATCAAGATTGGCTTCTAAATTTGGTAGTAAGGTTTCGGCCTTTGGACTAGTTAGGGCTAAAGCCATCAAAAGGCTTATTGTGAGCCTGATATGTTTTGATAAAATCATTGTTTTAAAAGAGTATCTTGAGATTTAGTAAGGTAAGAATGAATAATCAGCAGTATGACGTATTATTGGACGTAAGAGAAGATAAGTGCCCTATGCCCTTATTAAAGACGAAAATGGCATTAGCCAAAATGTCATCGCAAGAGGTTTTGTGTGTCCTTGCGAGTGATCCTGGGTCATTAAAAGATATCCCCTATTATTTATCTGTCGTAGAAATTCCGTTGTTATTACAAGAGCATGTTGATAATGTATGCCGTTTTTTAATTCAAAAGCCATAAGTTCAAAAGGCTAAACAAAGCAGGAATCTATGTTAAAAATTGTCGAGTCGCTAATAAAGCGCTACTTCTCTGATGAAGAGGCTGTAGTGTTTTTATTGTTGCTAATTACATGTATTGCCATATTGGTTTTTTTAGGCAATATTCTCGCACCTGTATTGATCGCTGTGGTTTTAGCTTTCTTATTGCAAGGTGTAGTAAGTAAAGTTGAGCGTATTGGTGTTGGGCATTTGCCTGCGGTTTTGATTGTTTTTCTTTCTTTTACTGCGTTATGCGTGGCTTTTATTGGAATAATGGTGCCTGTGATTTGGAAGCAAGCGGGTCGTTTACTAAATGATGCTCCACAAATGTTAACTGATCTTGATGCTGTTGTTAAAACCTTCACGCTCGAGCATTTGGAGTATGTAAAGCAGGACTCTATTGATGAAGTGCTAGGAAATATGGCAAATGAATTGGCTAATCTTGGTCAGTGGCTGCTGTCTTTTTCTTTGTCTAGCATTCCTTCTATTATGTCGCTAATGATTTATATGGTTCTCGTGCCATTAGTTATGTTTTTCTTAATGAAGGATCAAAAGCAAATAATGGTTTGGTGTACCGCTTGGTTACCCTCTGAACGAGCTATGATGAGGTCCATTGCGCAAGAAATGAATGATCAGATAGCCAACTATATCCGTGGTAAGTTTATCGAAATGGTGGTTGTTGGTGTTGCTACCTATGCTGTCTTTGCTGTGCTTGGGTTGAGATACGCTGAGCTGCTTGCTCTTTTTGTTGGTTTGTCAGTCCTTATACCTTATATAGGGGCTGCGGCTGTGACTGTTCCTGTCGTTATGGTGGCATTTTATCAATATGGAACCGACTCTGAATTCGTTTATGTGCTTGTGGCTTATCTTGTAGTGCAAGCACTAGATGGGAATGTTCTTGTTCCTTTGCTATTTTCAGAGGCTGTTAACTTACATCCACTGGCTATCATTATCGCTGTGCTATTTTTTGGTGGTATTTGGGGGTTTTGGGGAGTCTTTTTCGCGATTCCTCTGGCGACTCTTGTTAAGGCAATTATTAATGCCTGGCCGAGACATCATCAAGTTCCCAGCTATTAATATAAAAAGGGCGCCTATTTAGGCGCCCTTTTTATTTATCTATATTCAGTTGGCTAGCATATTGCGTGCCTAAATGCTGAACCTGTCCTTAGAAGTTAGGCTAGTATTTGCGCGCTATGCTCTTTGGTTTTAACCTTTTTTATGATGTCAGTGATAATCCCTTCTTCATCAATGATAAAGGTTGTTCTGACTGTCCCCATAAACTCTCTCCCCATGAACTTTTTAAGTTGCCATGTGTCGTATAGTTCGTGCACTTTTCTTTCTGTATCAGCAAGCAACGGAAAGGGTAAGTCATTTTTCTTAATGAAGTTTTGGTGGCGCTTTTCTGTATCTGTACTGATGCCAAGAACAACAAAGTTCTGAGCGATCAAACTTTCATAGTTGTCTCTTAGGTTACATGCTTGAGCTGTGCAGCCTGGAGTTGAATCTTTTGGATAGAAGTATAAAACGACTTTTTTGCCTTTAAACTGGGAGAGTGTGGTTTGCTGGCCGTCTTGGTTTTCGATTTCAAAATCTGGCGCAAGTTGCCCTACTTCAAGAGTCATAATTTATTTCCATGCTTTAGAGTGAATAAGCATGAAGTTTAGCAGCTTGCTGAACGGGGTAACACCTTATTAAACCAATAAAAATACAGGATTTCCTCTTCTTATAAGCAGAGTCTTGTTGTTCTTAAGTTTGTGCAACTGTACTATATGCACGCATAAAATTTTACTGGAGACGCGTAATGATCACTGGCAGCCTGGTTGCTCTAATTACTCCCATGACAAATGATGGGAGGCTTGATTCTACTAAACTAGATGAGCTTATAGAGTTCCATTTAAAACAGGGAACACATGGTATCGTTGCTGTAGGGACCACAGGTGAGTCGGCAACACTTGATTATGAAGAACATGCAAATGTTATTCGTCAAGTGGTGACAACTGTTGCTGGTAGAGTACCTGTTATTGCTGGTACTGGTGCAAATTCAACACATGAAGCGATTGACCTAACTCAAAGGGCAAAAGATGCTGGTGCAGATGCTTGTTTGCTGGTGACACCTTATTATAACAAGCCGACACAAGAGGGGTTGTTTCAACATTTCAAAGCAATAGCAGAAGCAGTTGATATCCCGCAAATTTTATATAACGTGCCAGGAAGAACTGCGTGCGATATGGAAAATGCTACAACATTACGCTTATCTTCTATTTCAAATATTATTGGTATTAAAGATGCGACGGGTGATTTGGCTCGTGGTAAAGCCTTAATCGAGCAAGTGCCTGCAGATTTCGCGGTTTATTCAGGTGATGATCCAACTGCAGTTGATTTAATTTTATTAGGTGGTAAAGGTAATATCTCTGTCACTGCAAACGTTGCGCCTGCTAAAACGGCGAAAGCAGCTGAATTAGCATTGCAAGGTAAGGCTGCTGAGGCAAAAGCTGTTGATGCTAGTTTGTTGGGTCTACATAAAAACTTATTTCTAGAATCTAATCCAATTCCTGTGAAGTGGGCTTGTGAGCAATTAGGATTGTGTGACTCAGGTATTAGATTGCCACTAACTTATTTTGCTGATTCATTTCACGCTCCAGTGATTGAGGCAATGAAACAAGCTGAGGTAATTGATTAATGGGCATAGCTAAAATGAATAAACTAGCGGCTGCTGTAGCCGTTACTATTACTGTGACAGGTTGTTCTCTTATTGATGATAAAGCAGATGTCTATCAGCAAAGCCAAGCAAATAACGCTGAATTAATCGTGCCACAGGGATCTGTAACTGCTAGAGATAGGTTTGTTATTCCAAATGAAGATAAAATTTCAGATACGCCTCTAGCGCCTGATCTTTCTATTCCTACTAAGGCCATACCTGATTCTTTCTCGCCACTGGCTGATTTAGATATTAGTTGGCAAGAGGATATTCTTTGGATTAATACTCCTCTAGAACCTGAAACACTTGGCGCTGTAATAAAAAACTTTCTAGTGTCTATTCATGGTGAAGGTGACCCAATCGCTGTGAATACAGAGACGGAAATTATCAGTACGCCAATTGGCGATCAAGATATCGGTACCTTGTTAAAGTTTTATTATAATATCACTCGATTGTACCCAGATCGGACTGAATATAGGTTTGAGCTAGCAGAGGCTGAAAGTGGTACCCGTGTTGGATTCCAGCACCGAGTAATCAGTAAAGATCAAAGTAATGATATAGAGTATGGTGACTGGTTAAGCCCAGAAAGTAGTGATAAAGACTATGCGCTTGGTTTACAGTTTATTTCTGCTGTTTCTCGTGAGTCTCTTGCACAAGATAATAAGTTGGCAGCTGAATCAGAATCAAAGACTAATATCTGGGTGACCAGTGAGGGTGGATATGTTTTAAGGCTTGATGCTTCTTTAGCTGAGTCTGATGTTGCATCCTTTATTGATCAAAGTGACTTATATTTAATTTCTCGTGATCCTCTAGAATTGGCATTCGTGACAGAGGGTGAGGTAGCTAAAGTTGGTGATCTTAGGCGCATCAACCTACCAACCAAAACGAAAGATGGGGAGGAGCTTTTCTTATTTAATATGAAAAGACGTAACCTTGATAACGTTGAATGGCAAAAGCGAGTTTACCCTGTTGACCTAGTTCAAAGAGCCGAAGGTTTGTTTTTAGAGGCAGATACATCTGCGACAGAACAGCCTGAAGTGGTTTCATATCGAATTATGTCTGCACTGAAAAAATAACCCCTATAGCAAAATTAAGCGGAGATTCTCCAATGGAAAAGCGTGAAGAACTATATGCAGGTAAGGCAAAATCTGTATTTAAAACAGATGACCCTGATAAAATGGTTCTCGTATTTCGTGATGATACGTCAGCATTTGATGGTAAAAAGGTTGAGCAGCTAGACCGTAAAGGTATGGTGAATAATAAGTTCAACGCTTTTATTATGACTAAGCTGCAAGAAGCAGGTATTCCAACGCATTTTGAAGCATTGTTAAGTGATAATGAGTGCTTGGTTAAGTGCTTAGATATGATGCCTGTTGAGTGTGTAGTGCGAAATATTGCTGCTGGCAGCTTATGTCGTCGTTTAGGTGTAGAAGAAGGTTTAGAGTTAAACCCACCAACATTTGAATTGTTCTTGAAGAATGATGATCTTGGTGACCCTATGATTAATGAGTCTCATGTTGAAGTGTTTGGTTGGGCTAAACCAGAGCATCTAGCGATCGCTAAAGAGCTAACATATAAAGTGAATGATGTATTAAAAGACATGTTTGCTAAAGGTGGAATGCTGCTTGTTGATTATAAGTTAGAGTTTGGCATCTTTAATGGTGAGGTTGTTTTGGGTGATGAGTTTAGTCCAGATGGCTGTCGTTTATGGGATAGCAGTACCCGTGAAAAACTTGATAAGGATAGATTCCGTCAAGGTTTAGGCGGTGTGATTGAAGCTTACGAAGAAGTTGGTCGCCGTATAGGGATTGATTTTGACGCTTAATGATGTAGTCAATATCGATACATTTTAAGATAAAAAGAGGGGGAAACCCCTTTTTTTATCTCTGAAAAAACATGTAATGATTTATAAGTTAGTGAAAGCAAGATTTAGACTTTTAAGGATGTCATTTGTTTAATTTTTTACCTGTTCGAATTGGGCTTCGTTATGCTCGTGCAAAGAGGAACAATCATTTTATTTCTTTTATTAGCTTCTCATCTATAGCTGGCTTAGCTTTAGGTGTTGCTGTTTTGATTGTTGTCTTATCGGTTATGAATGGGTTTGATCGTGAGTTGCGACAAAGAATTTTAGGAATGGTACCTCACGCTACTTTGTGGGGCAGTCCAAACTTGCTCAATTGGCAGGCAGATGCACAGTTGGTTGAAGCTTTACCTGGAGTTCTTGGTGTTGCTCCTCATACTCAGGCACAAGTTATGTTTCAATCTAAAAAAGGTGTGCAAGGTGCGCTTTTAAATGGTATTGATCCTGAGTTAGAAGCTAAAGTATCTATCATAGATGAACATATGGTTAAGGGGTCTTTGGATGCCTTGAATAATCAATCATTTGGCATCATTTTAGGTGAGCAGCTGGCTAAAATTTTAAGGGTTAAGTTAGGGGATAAAGTAACGGCTATTTTGCCTGAAGCGAATGTCTCTATTGCAGGGATTACGCCTAGATTAAAGCGATTTACCTTAGTTGGTATTTTTAAGGTTGGCGCTGAACTCGATTCAAGCCTTGCTTATATCCACATTAATGATGCGGCTAAATTAAAACGCTTGCCTAAAGGTCAGGTGGAGGCTTTAAGAATATCATTTGATAACTTGTTTAAAGCACCTACTGCAATCTGGGAGATTGCCAGAGCAGTGCCGGGACAAAATAGGGTCAGTGATTGGACAAAAACCCATGGTAATTTATTTCAGGCAATCCAGATGGAAAAAACAATGATTGCTCTTTTGCTTTTACTTATTATTGCTGTGGCAGCATTTAATATTGTATCCACCTTGGTCATGGTGGTGACAGATAAGCAAACTGATATTGCTATCTTGAGAACCATGGGGTTAACCTCTGGCCAAGTGATGTGTGTGTTTATTGTACAAGGTATTTTTATAGGTGCATTTGGTTCTCTTTTGGGGCTTGTTTTAGGTGTACTTGGCGCTTTAAATGTGAGTGCTGTAATTAGTTGGTTTGAAAAAGTTATGAATATTCAGTTTCTGAATGCAGATGTTTATTTTATTAGTTATTTGCCTTCTGAGCTGAATTGGCAAGATGTTAAGTTAATTATGATTTCCGCTTTTATTATGACAGTGTTGGCGACAATTTATCCTGCGTGGCGAGCATCAAAAGTTCAACCAGCAGAGGCTCTACGTTATGAATAATAAACTTGTTTTAGAATGCCAAGACCTCTGTAAAGATTACGATGATGGTAAGCACAAGGTATCTGTATTTGAAGGGATTCAGCTTGACCTAAGAGCTGGAGAAACTGCTGCTATAGTGGGTGCTTCAGGCTCAGGTAAAACAACTTTATTAAACCTTTTGGCAGGACTGGATCTTGCGACAAGTGGTGATGTACTTTTGGATGGTGTCTCTTGGGCCAGCATGAAAGATAAGCATAGAGCGGTTATGCGCAATAAGAATTTGGGCTTTGTTTATCAATTTCATCATCTTCTTCCTGAGTTTAGTGCTCTTGAAAATGTGATGATGCCCATGTTGATAGCAAATAAAACTCGCAAAGAGAGTCAAACTAAAGCTAAATCTTTACTTGGGCAGGTTGGCTTGGGTGCTAGGTTAGATCACAGGCCATCTCAGCTTTCTGGTGGTGAACGTCAGCGAGTTGCAATAGCAAGAGCGTTAGCGAACGATCCTGCGTGTGTGTTAATGGATGAGCCAACAGGTAATTTAGACGAAAAAACTGGTAACGAGATTCAGGCTTTAATTCAAAGTTTGAAAGTAGAGTTGAATATGGCTTTTCTAATTGTTACCCATGATGAGGGGATGCTAGATTGGATGGATTCTGCTTATCGTTTGCATTTTGGGAAAATTCAAGAAATTGAGATAGTCTAATTAATAGTGATAGAAATCAAACTAAGCCGGTGTTGTTTCAATACCGGCTTTTTAATGCTTCTTTTTTGGCCTAAGCTTTCTTGCGTTCCAGCGTTTATTTACCTTGTGACGCCAAAGTATCAGGATGGCTAAATAGCCTGTAATGCTTGCTACAAGGCCTGTGATGAGGGAGCCTATGTATAAAGGTAGCCAAATGTGCTCTAGTTGCCCCCAGATCCAGTCAATAGAAAGTTGAAATTCAGATCCATGGTTGTTGCCAACAACTAGCGTGCCTATCAAATAGTTAAAGTAAAATAGGAAAGGCATAGTGATAGGATTTGATACCCAGACTAAAGCAATGGAAAGAGGAATGTTTGCTCTTAAGGGAATAGCAAACAAAGCTGCAGCAAGCATTTGAAGAGGCATTGGAAGGGCAGCCCAAAACAGTCCATTTAAAAAGGCTTTAGCAACAGATTTTCGATGTAAATGCCACAGCTCATGGTCATAAATTTTACTTCCTAACAAGGCTAATAATCTATTTTCCTTTAGCTTGTCTGGATGAGGTATAAATCTTTTAAAATATCGCTTTGGCATAGGGTGTTTTTCTAAAGTAGCTAAAAGGACATGGAGGTCTTAATGCTGCTGATGCAACTTGCATTGCTTATTTTGGGTGTTTTGTGCCCATACGAAATAAGACTCGGGTATTTTACTCATATCTTAATCTTCTGTCTCTATTTATTAGCGACTAAAAACTACAAACATCTGATTTTTATTACAATATTATTAATAAGTTTGCTGCTAACTTGGGGGCAGCAGGATACAGATCTTCGACTTAACTTGATGGATGAGTATTCTATTTCTTTTGCAGATGTGACAAGGCATTCTGAGTTTGGATATATGCTTGATGTTAGTGCTCTTTTGAAGCGCGAGTCTACTTGGTATCAAGTGTTTAGGTTTAATAGGCAAAGGTTTGTTGTTAAATTTGCTTTTAACGAAAGCTATCAGCAAATTGAACCTGTTAATAATGCTTTTAATAACTCCTCAAATGTCTCACTAAAACTTACCTCGATAGAAGCCGCTGATATTAATGGGAATTGGCTGCAAAGGCGCTTGTATCGTAATGGCTTAAGTGGAGAGCTTCATTTTCAAGTGCTTAATTGGAGTGAAGAGCAGAAGAGAGAATTCGAAGATATTAAACCGACTTTAAGAGTTAGTTTGCTTAATAAACTGGATGATTTGTATGAGTCTCTAAAAAGTTGGCCTTATATAAAGGCTTTGCTTTTTGGCGACACTCAAGCACTTAGCCAAAAACAGCGTTGGTCAATTAAGTACTTTGGCCTTATGCACTTATTTGTAGTTTCTGGACTGCATATTGGCTTTATCTATCTTATTGGTTCTACGATTTCCCGTTTATCATGGCAAATTTTACCTTCTTTTTTAATTGGTTTCTTTGGACAGAAATTGGCCTTTACATTGCTCATATTGATGCCAATAACCTTGTTTTACGCTTATTTAACTGGTTGGGGAGAGTCTGTGCAAAGGGCTGTTATTATGCTTTTTACTTGGCAAGCAATGAAATTGTTTGGTATCAAATTAGCATCATTCTACGTGTTATCAATAAGTTTATATTTAATCTTATTGATAGATCCTTTATCAATTTATTCAGTTGGTTTGTGGTTATCATTTTCTCTAGTCTATCTATTGCTCATATACTTTGAGCGGAATGCAAAGCAAACATTTCAGGCTATTCAATTGCAAGTTTTGTTAAGTTTATGTGCTACAAGCTTAATTCTGGGGTGGCAGATTTCGTTATCATCGGGTGTGATACTCATTAATCTTATTTGCTTACCAATCATTGGTATTTTTCTTTTCCCAATGGCATTTCTTGCTAGCCTATTTGACTTTATTCTTGCTGAAATTAATTTAATGATTTGGTTGGATGAATTGCTAAACTGGGTTTTGCCTAAGCTAGAGTATTTTTTAATGGACTTACCTTCTTTGTCGCTTAACAGAGACTTAGGAGTCGCTATTAAATTGGTATTATATTCGCTCTGTTTAGTTTGGGTTCTATTTAGGCATAAAGGCTATGTTTGGTTGTGTTTTCCCTTTCTTATATCTGTAATGATTTTTTCAGGAAAATTAAGTGAAGTTGGAACAGGTACTTACCAGCTTTCGAATAATACAAATATTATTGAGCTGAAGTCCGATCAGACTAATTCCTTACTTTCATCAATTTGGATAAATAATACCTCTGAAATGTCTATGTTGTGGCTGGGAGATTACTTTGATGAGCTTACTGAAAACGAGAGAGTACTAATATGGCCATTCTCGAATGGGAAGGTGTCAGCTTACTTCTTAAAAGCCTTGTCGCCTAAATGGCTAGTTCTGAATGCTCCCCCAGATTTAAAACTTACCGCACTCATGGAGGCTATGAATGTGTCTTGGCTAGTTTTGGCGGAAGGGGAGATGGTAAAATTTGAGTTTTGGCGTGGGCAATGGGTTATAAAGCATTCTAACTGTTTGATTTTTTTAATTTCAGGTCAAGAAAACAGTTGTATGCGTGTTGCCGAGCTTGAGAGTGTGTTAAATTATTCGCCAAAGCATTAAGGGAGTTTTTTGTGTTAGATTTTATTCAATCTGGCGGTTTTTTTATGTGGCCGCTTCTTGCCTGTTCTATTTTAACATTAGCTATAGTCATTGAACGTTTTTGGACCTTAAGGCGCTCAAAAATAACTCCTCATGGTATGTTGAATAACATCTTGATGATGCTGCGCGAAGATAAGTTGAACCGTGAAAATATACGTAAATTACAGCTTAGTATGGGGATGGGGTCTATTTTTGCTGCGGGTATTTTGAACTCAAAATATGGCCGCAATATTATGAAGGAAAGTATTCAGGAAGCAGCCAGCCATGTTATTCATGAATTAGAACGCTTTATGAATACATTAGGAACAATTGCGGCAATATCACCACTTCTGGGCTTACTAGGTACAGTAGTTGGTATGATTAAGGTTTTTGCTGTGTTGATGGAGCAAGGTGTTGGTGATACCGCATTGCTGGCCGGGGGGATTTCAGAGGCCTTATTAACAACCGCTGCAGGCTTAGGTGTGGCAATTCCTGCGCTTATTTTTCATCGTTTTTTTGCTCGTAGAATTGATGAGTTAGTTGTGACTATGGAGCAACAATCGACAAAATTGGTTGAAGTGATTCATGGCGACCGTGATGCTGTTTCTGCAGGAGGCAAGCGTTGAAGTTTAGACGTCAAAAAATTGATGAGGTAAATATTAATTTAACGCCTTTGATTGACGTTGTTTTCCTCTTACTTATCTTTTTTATGGTGACAACGACATTCAAGCAAACGGATGAGCTGACGATTGAGCTACCAAGCGCGCAGGCTTCACAAGTTTCTGACTCAGAAAAAAATAAAATAGAGATCTTAATTACGGCAGATGGTCAGTACACTTTAAATGGAATGACTTTAATTAATGAAAAAGCAGATACGCTTAAGCAGGGGATATTAGAAGTTTCTGAGGGAGATACACAAAGGCCGCTGATCATTACTGCAGACGCTAAAGCATCTTATGAACTCGTATTGCGCATCTATGATGCAGCAGCTCAATTAGGTTTTGCTAAGTTGGCTCATACAACAGCGAGAGAAACGCAAGAGTGAGTTTAGAAACTTTATTTAATAAAGCATGGTACGGGAAAAATAAATGGACTCAAGTATTTAGGCCTGTGTTGCCACTTGTTTCACATCTAGTTGCTAAAAAACGTCGTCAGTTCCTAGCGGATACTGATAAACGTAAGCAAGTGAATGTCCCTGTTATTGTGGTTGGTAATATCAGTGTTGGGGGGACTGGAAAGTCTCCTATGGTTCTTGCTCTAATTGAAGCGCTTAAATTAGCGGGATACTACCCAGGGATTGTATCTCGTGGTTATGGTGTTTCTGCCGCAAATCCGATTCGAGTAACACCAGAGTCTCTCGCTAATGAATGTGGTGATGAGCCTGTGATGTTAGTGCGACGCTCAAGATGTCCTATGGTCATTTGTCAGAACCGAGTCGATGCAATAAATGTCTTGCTTGAAGATAAGCGGGTCGACCTAGTAATTAGTGATGATGGTATGCAGCACTATGCTATGGCAAGAGATATTGAACTGCTTATGTTGGATGCTAAAAGAGGGCTTGGTAATGGTGCTCTTTTGCCGGTAGGGCCTTTGAGAGAACCTGCTTCAAGAGTTTTAGAGGTTGATTATGTGATTAGTCTTGTGTCTGAAAAAACTCAGCCTGATTTAGAGAGAAAGAAACAAGAAATAAGAGAGTTATTGCTTAGCTATCAGGGTATTGATAATGCAGAAATACTAGATTCTAAGTTAATCCCTGCTTCTGTCAGCCCTCAAAGCTTAGTTAATCTTAAAACGGGTCAACATGTTGCTCTAGAGGTATTAAAAAGCTTCAAACAATGCAGCTTGGTCGCTGGTATTGGTAACCCTGAACGCTTCTTAAATACCTTGTTAGAAGCGGGTTTACCTTCTGGCTATACTACAAACTGGTTTGGTGATCATCATAAATTTAGTGCAGGCGATGTTACTCAAGATAACCCCGTGGTGATGACAGAAAAAGACGCCGTAAAATGTAAAGACCTTAATTTAGATAATGAGAATGTATGGTATTTACCAATTGAGGTAGGATTGCCTGCAGAGTTTATTGAGTCACTAACTGAAAAGTTGATATCAGTTAGTAGCAAAGAATAGTTTTTAGGAAGTTGAAATGAAAAAAGCATTATTAGATATCTTAGTTTGCCCTGTAACAAAAACACCTCTAGTGATGAATGAGGCTGGTACTGAGTTAATTAGTAAAGTAGGTGGGATGGCTTATCCTATTCGCGATGGCATACCTGTCTTACTAGAAACTGAAGCAAGAACATTGACGACAGAAGAGCGTCTTGATGAATCAAAAAAATAGTACTGATAAAGTCTTGAGTGTCTTGGTGGTTTGCTTGGGGAATATATGTCGTTCTCCTGCTGCCCAAGGTATTTTAGAGGACAATATTAATAAACAAAGTTTGAATATTAATGTGGATTCAGCTGGTACGGCTGCCTATCATGTTGGGAATTCACCAGATAGGCGGTCAATTTCAACTTTGTCTTTAAGGGGGCTGGATATTAGTCAGCAACAGGCAAGACAGGTTAAGACATCTGATTTTGAATATTTTGATTGGATATTGGCAATGGATAAATCTAACTTGAAAGATCTGCAATCTAGTTGTCCTGCTTCTTTGAGTCATAAGCTTGCTTTATTTTCAAGCTTCTCTGGTGCTAATGAGGATGTCGCTGACCCCTATTATGGGGCTGATGATGGTTTTGAGCGTATGGCTGATCATTTAGAGCGATTGTCTCAGTCTTTTCTCGATAAGATTGAATCTGAATATTAAGGGGCTAAATATGACGCGTATAGTCAAGCCTGATTTCATTCAAGAAAATATCTCGCTTAAACCTCATAATAGTTTTCGTTTTGATGCCTTAGCTGCTTTTTATGCTCAAGTTTTTAATTTAGACCAACTAAAAAGCGCGATTGAATGGGCTAATTCAAATAGTATTCCTATATCTATGATAGGTGAGGGGAGCAACCTATTGCTCACCGGTGACCTTGATTCTCTTGTGTTAATTAATTGCTTAAAAGGGATTAGTTTATCTAGAACTGACGCATGTGTTGAGGTGCTTGTTTCTGCAGGCGAGAACTGGCATGAGGTGGTTACTTTTGCGATAGAGAGCGATTTATCAGGTATTGAAAATTTAGCGCTAATACCAGGTACCGCGGGTGCTGCACCAGTTCAAAATATTGGTGCTTATGGCGTAGAGATTAAAGATGCACTGTCGCGGGTCCAGGTTTTAGATAGGGCTAATGGAGAGTTACTCTGGATAGAGGCTGAAGATTGTGGTTTTGCTTACAGAGATAGTCATTTTAAAGGTAAGTGGGCTGACAAGTATTTCATTACTGCTATTTGCTTAGAGTTGAATTTAGATCATGAGGTCAAGGTATCTTATGGTGGTTTGGCTGAAGGGTTACCTTCAGAGCCGACAATAAAGCAAGTATTTGATCGAGTTTGCTCTGTGCGCTCTTCAAAATTGCCTGACCCTAAATTGATAGGTAATGCGGGAAGCTTTTTCAAAAACCCTATTGTTACGAATCTAGAATATCAACGAGTTTCTCAAGATTATCCTGACCTTGTGGCTTTCTCCTTTGAAGGAGGGTGGAAACTTGCAGCTGGTTGGATGATTGATAGGGCTGGTTGGAAAGGAGTAAGTCAGAATGGTGTTGGTGTCTATGAAAAGCAGGCCTTGTGCCTTGTTAATCATGATGCTCAAAAAGCGGATGCTTTATTAAAACTCGAGCAAGAGATTAAATTAGATATTAAACAAAAATTTGGTGTTGTACTGGAGCGTGAACCTGTACAGCTTGGTAAGATGCCATTAATTTAATATGGCATCTACACATGTTCAGCTTAAGGTTGGTGTTTTAGATTCAGGTGCTGGAGGTTTGACTGTTTTGTCGGCCTTACTTAAATCGAATCATAAATATGAATATCACTATTTTGCTGATGATGCGTTTGCGCCTTACGGTAATTTGACTATTGACCGTATGCGTACAAGGTTAGAAAAAGTCTGCCGTTTTATGATTAAGTCAGGTGTAAATGTCTTAGTTATTGCTTGTAACACTGCCACCTTATCTGCTATCTCCTATATTCGAAACCTCCCTTGTGTTGTAGATAATAAAATAATTGTTGTCGGTGTGGAGCCTGCAGTAAAGCCTGCCAGCTTAATGTTAGAATCTGGTGTTGTAAGTGTGTTAGCGACACCTGTTTCATGTGATAGTCATCGCCTTAGAGTTCTAATTCAAAATAACCTTCGAATAGAAAAGTCTAACTCCGATGCTTTTGTTAAATATCATTGTATTGCGAGCCATATCTTGGCGAAAGCCATAGATGGGTTGCCGAATAGTCAGCAAGTTGTTGAACAAGAATTGCTTCGAATTAAAGATATCTTGGTATCAATGAATTCAAAAGTGCTTGTGCTTGCCTGCACACATTACCCTCTGATTATGCCTATGTTTGAGTCATTACTTGGCCCATCTATAAGTATTGTTGAGCCTAGTCAGGCAGTTGCTGATAGGGTGCTTGCTCGTATAGAGCAAGAGCTAGATTTGGAAGAAGCTATAGAGTCTCAACAAAACCTATATTTGTATTCAAGTGCAAGAAAAGCGGATGTGGTTAGATTATATAGCTGGTTAGAGGACTTGTTGGGGCAGGCTCGAATGGCTAAATGGGTAGTGTTTAATAAAGCCAATTGCATCCAAGATTAATCGTTGTTTTACATCGATTAATCTTGGGTGTTTTGACTAACTGAGGCTTTGATTTGCTTTTTCAAGCGCTTCTTTTCGGGAGTCTACAAAGGCATCTTCAGGCAGTAATGCAGGGATATTAAGTTTTTCTAGTCGGTCAATTGCTTGTCCGTTGGGGCAAAAAATAAACACTTTGCAGCCAGATTCAACGGCATCTTTTATTGCGTTCTCAAGTGCTAGCCCAACAGTTAAATCCATCATAGGGACAGCACTTAAGTCCAATACCATGGCTTGATATTCTTTAACCGTATTGTGGTGTTTGGCAATTGTTTTGCTAACCCCAAAAATCATAGGGCCAGATAGGTAGAAGAATAAAATTTTACCATCGGCTTTATCGAGTAGTTCAGTCTCTTCTGTGGTGAGTGGTGTGTCATCATCCGCGTCGCTGATGGCTTTAATATTTCCTGATTGTAAGCGGCTTAATTTCTCAATTGTGAGGATGTTTGCGATAAATACACCGATACCAACAGCAACCATCAGGTCCACAAAAACGGTTAGTAGCATTACGCCATACATTATAATGGTGGGGGACCATGCGACTTTATGGGCTCTTTGTAGGAAGCTCCAATCTAAAATATTAATACCGACATAGAGGGCGATGCCTGCAAGTACAGCCATTGGTATAGATGCTGTTAAGTCTGCAGCCCACATTACGACTAAAAATAGAATGAAAGCTCTTACTATGCCTGAGACAGGTGATCTGGCGCCAGACTGAACATTTACAACAGTTCCCATTGTTGCGCCTGCGCCAGGCAAGCCGCCTAGAAAGCCTGAAATTAGATTAGCTATCCCTTGTCCAACAAGCTCCTTGTTAGAGTCGTGCTCCTTTCGCGTCAAACTATCGGCAATAACGGCGGTGAGTAAAGTATCAATACAGCCAAGTGTACCTAGCACTAAGGCGTTAATTACCATATTTCCCATCATATCAAAGGTAAAGGTTGGCCAGTGTAAACTAGGAAGGCCTGATGGGATTTCACCAATACGTCTTATGCTGTCTTGATCAAAAATAATGATTGAAACAAGTGTAATGCTGACCAGGGCAAGTAGTTGAGGTGGTACGTATTTTTGCCACTTTTTCGGCATGTAATATAAAACGGCTAACGTCATTAATCCTAAAAATAGCTCGCCAAAATCCATGTTCATCACAAGGTCTGGTAGAGCAGATAATGTACCAGGTACACCGCCTGGAGGGCTTGTTTGCCCTAAAAAGGGGGCTATTTGTAATATGATGAGGATGATACCAATTCCGGACATAAAGCCTGAAATGACGCTATATGGCATCAGGGTAATGTATTTTCCTAGCTTTAACTTACCAAGGGTGATTTGGAAGAGTCCGGCAAGCATGACGACAGTAAATGCCATCGCGAGGCCTTGTTCCGGGTGGGCGGCCATCATGGTAGTGAGCACCGCTGTCATTACAACTGTCATAGGGCCAGTTGGTTCAGAAATAAGTGATGTTGAGCCACCAAAAACTGATGCGAAGAAGCCAACAAGTATCGCTCCCCAAAGGCCAGTTTCAGCCCCAGCGCCTGAGGCAACACCAAAGGCAAGTGCAAGAGGTAGGGAGACAATGGCTGTAGTTAGTCCACCAAAAAGGTCACCAACAAAATGAAAATCTTTAAATCGAGAATCACCAAAAAACATAGATAATCCAGTAACAGGTTAAACGTATAAATTTTTATTATAAAACAATGTAATAACTAATATGTAGTGGCACTTGGCTTGAATCAAAGTCTAAGATCCAAGTTTTTATTTTATGGTGTAATTTATGCCTTGTTTAAACTAACGTTTTTCTTTTTTGAATGCAAAAGAGCCCGCGATTAGCGGGCTCTTTTAACCTTAAGAATAGATATTATTCTGACAGGTTAGCTGTTTCAGTAGTAGTTTCTGCTACTGGTTCTTGCTTTGTTGCTCGTGGGTCATTTTTTACACGAGTTTCGCTGCGAGTGCGACGAGGTTTAGCTTCAGCATTGCGTTTCGCTCTTTCTGCTTTTTGCTTTTCTTGCTGGTCTATAACCGCTTGAGGTAGCTCAACAGCTGCTTTAGGTGCTTCAGTTTTAATTGTTGGCTTACCACGAGCACGTCTTGGTGCACGCTTTTTAGCTGGTGTTACTTCTTTAGTTTCAGTTGCTAGGCCAGATTTAGTCTCTGGTTTAGCTTCTTCTGTTACTTCAGGGGTTTCTTCAGCGTTAACTTCTGGTTTGGCTTCTTCTGTGACTTCAGGAGCTGCTTCGGTTTTAACTTCTAGTTTAGCTTCTTCTGTCGCTTCAGTAACCGCTTCGGCTTTAACCTTAACTTCTGGATCAGCTTCTGGCTCAGCTTTTGGTGCTACCTCAGACGTTGTTTCCACTTCAAATTCAGAAATAACTTCGGTTTTAACTTCTGACTCAACTTTAGGTGTTACCTCAGGAGTTGTTTCAACTTTAACTTCAGGAGCTGCTTCAACTTTAACTTCAGGAGTTGCTTCAACCTTAACTTCTGGCTCGGATTCAGTTGTTACCTCAGGAGTAGCTTCTGCTTTAACTTCAGTTTCAACTGCTGGTGTTGCTTCAGTTTGAGTTTCTGGTGCAGTTTCATGTTTAGCTTCAGGAGTAGATTTTGGTGCTACTTCTGCTTTAGCTTCTACTGCGACTTCTATCACTTCTGCTGGAGCTGTATCAGGAGTTACTTCAGTTTTAGCCTCAACTATAGCATCTGCTTTTACTTCAGTTGCTTGAGCTTCTTCTTTTACCTGGTCGCGATTGCGATTCTGGCCGCCACGACGAGTGCGTCGACTAGGGTTACGTTTTTCACGTGTACCATCTTTGCTCTCTGTAGCTGCTTTACTGGCTTTTTCTGCTGCTTCCTCTGTCGCTTGCTGCTGTGCTTTAGCAGCTATAGCTTCTTCGTTAGCTTTGTTCGCTTCTTCTTTAAGTTTGCCATTGCGGCGTTTGTTTTGATTACGCTCGCGTTTGCGCTCTTTCACTTCAGGGATAACTTTCTCTTTACGTTGAGGGCGCTTGCTTTGCGTCTCTTCGTTGTTAGCTTTGTTGTCCTGCTGATCATTACGAGCATTTTTATGGCGATTAGATGATTTAGCTTCAGCCTGCTCTCTACGGCTTTGTCTTGTAGATTGCTGTTTATCATTGTCGCGCTCATCAGAATGCGCTTGCTTTACGTTGCGGTTGTTGCCGCGGGTGTTTCTGTTTTTGCTGTTCTTGTTGTTACGTGTGTTTGGCTTTTTGTTAGTAGGTTTGCTTTCTACTACTGGTTTCGTTTCTTGTGTTTCTTCCACGCCAAAAATAGCATTTAGAATGCGTTTAAAGAAACCAACAGGTTGAGCCTTAGCTGGTGCTTTCTTAACATCCGTTGGAGCGGGTGCAGGAGCTGCCGGTGCTATGCTTGTTACGGCCGCTTTCTGGCGCGTTTCTTGGTCAGGTTGGCGTGGCTCGTAAGGAGGTTGTTCAGGTGTTTCTACTAAGGTGTAGCTGTTTTCGTTTTGCACAACAGATGAGCTGTCATCACGAATACGTTCAACTTCAAAGTGTGGTGTATCCATATGTGGATTTGGCACTAAGATAATGTGTACATGATTGCGTTTTTCAATTTTCGCAATATTGGTGCGCTTCTCGTTTAATAAGAAAGTAGCAACCGAAACTGGAAGTACGGCACGAATTTGAGCCGTTCTTTCTTTGGCGCATTCTTCTTCGATCAAACGAAGAACAGAAAGGGCAAGTGACTCAACGTCACGGATGAAGCCTTGACCATTACAGCGAGGGCAAACAATGCCGCTTGTTTCACCAAGAGATGGGCGCAAACGCTGACGTGACATTTCAAGTAAACCAAAGCGAGAAATACGACCGAGTTGAACGCGTGCCCGGTCAGCTTCAAGTGCGTCTTTCATGCGGTTTTCGACTTCTTTTTGGTTACGCACAGGTGTCATATCGATAAAGTCAATGACAACTAATCCGCCGATGTCACGCAGGCGTAATTGGCGTGCAATTTCGTCAGCCGCTTCAAGGTTTGTTTGAAGTGCTGTTTCCTCTATATCGCCGCCTTTAGTGGCACGAGCGGAGTTGATGTCGATAGACACTAATGCTTCAGTTGGGTCGATTACAATCGAGCCACCTGATGGTAGACGAACTTCGCGTTGAAACGCTGTTTCGATTTGGCTTTCAATTTGAAAGCGATTAAATAGCGGGGTTTGATCTGTATATAGCTTAATGCGTGACTTGAAATGAGGCATAACCTGCATAACAAAGTTCATGGCATCTTGGAAAACAGATTTTTCATCAATCAGAACTTCGCCAATGTCTTCGCGTAAGTAATCGCGAATAGCGCGAATGACTATGTTGCTTTCTTGGTAAATTAGGAAAGGGGCAGGCTTTTCAGAAGCTGCACCAGTGATAGAATTCCAAAGAGTGTTTAAGTAATCCAAATCCCATTGAAGCTCTTCTGTGCTACGACCAACGCCAGCAGTCCTAACAATAAGGCCGCCATTATCAGGCATATTTAGGCCAGACATAGCTTCTTTAAGTTGTGTTCTATCGTCGCCATCAATACGGCGAGAAATACCACCTGCGCGAGGGTTGTTTGGCATTAATACCAAATAACGACCAGCAAGGCTGACAAAAGTTGTTAGTGCTGCGCCTTTGTTTCCACGCTCTTCTTTGTCTACTTGTACAACAACTTCTTGGCCTTCAGATAGTACATCTTTGATATTGATGCGGCCTTCACCGTGATTAGGCTTTTTAGAGAAGTAGGTTTTTGAGATTTCTTTGAGAGGTAAAAAACCGTGGCGGTCAGCACCGTAATCAACAAAAGCGGCTTCTAAACTTGGCTCGATTCGTGTGATGCGACCCTTGTAAATATTAGCTTTAGTTTGTTCACGAGAACCAGATTCAATGTCAAGATCGTACAGACGTTGGCCGTCAACTAAGGCCACGCGCAACTCTTCTTGTTGAGTTGCGTTAATTAGCATTCTTATCATTTATAAAACTCTGTATTGCTGAGTTAGAAAGCCAATTCCTCGTGCAGTGCTATGTCATGGTTGTTACACAACGCGTATTTAGTTGATCTTTTCTGTCTTTCATTTAGGCGCATAGAGGGTGCTTTTTACGTCCATTTTCCGCATACATATTCACGGGCTCTACTGGAGCGATTGAGTGCATTCATTGCCGTCATTCATAACAAAATCAATACTTATCAATGTTCTTCTGCATATGAGCATAAGACCTGTTGATAAGTGTAAAAAATAGACACTTTCTACACTTGGAAGAGGAAATTTCCAAATCAAGTGGTTAAATTATTTAAGCTTATCTTTTACAGAGGTAAGATATAAACTGAAGTGTCGCTTCAGTAGGAGCTCTTTTTGGGGTTCTTTTTTAACTTCGAGGCGTTTTGTTTGCCTCTTACCCTCTGCGCATGTGAATATATCAGTAAAAACTAAGTGCTTCAATTATAAAGGAAACCATTCTTCAGTTATGTCAGATACGAAGAGTAATGAAAATGACCGTCCAAAGGTCAAAATTAATACAATCGATGAAAATAATCATGATCAAAGAATCGATAATTATTTAATGGCCCAGCTAAAAGGGGTGCCGAAAGGGCGTATCTATAACTTGTTAAGAAAAGGTGAAATACGTGTGAATAAAAAGCGGGTTAAGCCTGATACCCGAATTTATTCTGGCGATATTGTGAGGATAGCGCCTATTGTTGTTGAGCCACCTAAAGAGGCCTCAGCAGTTCCTCAGAAATTAATGCAAATAATTGAGTCTCGTATCGTGTATGAAGATGCAGGTTTGATTGTAGTAAATAAACCTTCTGGTTTAGCTGTTCATGGTGGTAGTGGCTTAAACTTTGGTTTGGTAGAAGTGGTTAGACAGCTAAGACCGAAAGAGAAAAGTATAGAGCTAGTGCATAGATTAGACAGAGATACATCTGGGTTAATTATGATTTCTAAGAAACGCTCTGTACTTAAGCAACTTCACGCTGCGCTGCGTGAAAAAGAAGGCGTTCAAAAAACCTATCAAGCTTTGGTTTATGGTTCTTGGCCTAAGCGTAAGTTGCAAGTTAATGCACCGTTGTTAAAAAATGAGCTTAAATCTGGTGAGCGTATAGTAAAGGTGCATACGGACGGTAAAGAAAGTCTGACTCGATTTAAATTACTGCGTCAATTCGAAGGGTACAGTTTGGTTGAATGTGAGCCGGTAACAGGGCGAACTCATCAAATACGAGTACATACCTTGCATGCAGGTTATCCAATAGTCGGTGACGACAAATATTCACCATCAGAGCAAAATAAAGAGGCGAAAGCGCTTGGGTTTAAACGATTGTGTCTTCATGCTGCTAAGTTAGACATTATGCTTAATGATCAGCGTATTTTGGTTGAAGCGCCGATTGATGATGAGTGGCGTAATGCAATGAATCAAAATCTAACGGGTATTTATTAATAAATATTTAACACGTTATAAAAAAAGACCGCGCTATAAAAATGAGTGCGGTCTTTTTGATTGGGGAGCTAAGCTTTTGGAATCATAATGCAAGCTTCGCCTTTGATAACAACAGTATCACCGCATAAGCATTCGGTTTTTAGTGTTACACGGCGACGACGTTCGTCTTTTTCAAGAACTGTGATGCGTGTCACAACTTCTGCTCCGACAAAAACAGGAGCGCGAAATTTAAGTGCCTGTTCTAAATAAATGCTACCAGGCCCAGGAAGTTCGGATGCAATGGCAGCAGAAATTAGGCCAGCACCCAGCATTCCGTGTGCAATTGGCTTTTCGAATTGTGTTGTTGCTGCGAATTCAGCATCAAGATGAACTGGATTGTGATCACCTGTTAAATCTGCAAATGCTTGAACATCTTCAGGTGACACTACTTTAGTCACTTCGACACTTTGTCCTACCGTGATTTCTTCTAGGGTATAACCTTGGCTCATGTGAGACTCCATTTTTGTCTACCATAATAACTATATGGTGAATAATAAATTGTCAGAAATTGCGTCTGTGCATCTTCTTGATGTATCGAAATAAATTCTATCGGAAATGATGCTGTAAGTGGATAATTTATAGATAAATCCTATCTTGTTTCTTGTTATTTAGAGTATTTGTCGAACTGATAAGTGTTTTGTGAGTCTGTATAGGAGGATTCACTCTTTAATGCTTGATATTTTTATGAGTGACCGCATATTCAAAAAGATATTGAATTTTAAATGCGATTGATAATTTATAGGGTGAAATTAGGTTATGGCTTGGACGGAAGATGAAGATAAGGCAATGAAAGCCCATAATAAAGAGCAAGCTGATCAAGTAGATGAATCAAGTCGAACGTCGTTGCAGGATGAAAAAAAGGCGGAAGAGAGTGTTCAAGTTTCATCATCTAAAGACGGTGATAATAAAAGTACGGAAAAACTTTGGCAATTATTAGAAAGTACACTAAAAGAAAGTCTAGTTGAGAAGCGTCGTGCGAGACGCTGGAAGATTTTTTTTAGAAGTTTAACTTTTTCAGTGATTATTGCGATTTTTGTTGTGGCTATGAGTGAAGCTGATATTTCAGAGTTAGATGTTCAAGCTAATTATGTTGCTGTGATTCCAATGGAAGGGCAGATTGGTGTAGGGCAACCTATTGATGCAAGTATCGTATTGCCATTAATAGATGATGCTTATGCAAAGCCGGGTATTAAAGCTTTAGTATTAAAAATGAATAGTCCAGGAGGGAGCCCAGTTCACTCCGGTATTATTTATGATGCGATTCAGCTTAAACGTAAGCAGTATCCTAATGTACCAACTTATGTTGTTGTGGAAGACCTTGCTGCGTCTGGTGGTTATTACATTGCTTCTGCTGCTGATCAAATATATGCAGATAAAGCAAGTTTGGTCGGATCTATTGGTGTTATCTCAGCCGGTTTTGAGGCAACAGAGTTGTTGAAGAAAATTGGTGTTGAAAGACGTGTATTTACTGCGGGTGAAAATAAAGCTTTCTTAGATCCTTTTTTACCTATGGCACAATCTTCAATTGATAAATGGCAGGCCGTTTTAGATGAGACTCATGGGCAATTTATTAATGCCGTGAAAGAAGGCCGAGGTGACAGGCTTAAAGAGTCTTCAGACCTATTTACAGGAGCTGTGTTTACTGGTGCTCAAGCGGTTGACCTAGGTTTGGTTGATGGACTTACAAGTTTCTATCAGCTATTAAATACTGAGTATAAAGGGGTGGACGTTTTATATTTCACTGAAGATAAAGAACCATGGGAAGATATTGTTAAGTCCTTTGGCGTCAGTGTCGCGAATACTTTCTTAGACTCTATGCGTCTACAATGATGATGTTTGGCTCTAGGCTATATGCTTAGAGCCAAATACCACCTTGTTTGCTTGTCTCTATTCCTACTACTTATTAGTTGGCTTGGTTTGTTAAAGGGTTAAGCCCAAAATTGCTAAGGGATTTACTTACTTTAATTAATGGCAGTCCTATTAATGAATTTGGGTCATCACCTTCCATTTTTTCAAATAGAGCCACACCTAAACCTTCGCACTTAAAGCTACCTGCGCAGTCTAGAGGTTGCTCTGCGTCAACATAGCCTTCAATTTCTACTAAATTTAACTTCCTAAAATAAACGCTATATACGCTTGTTGAGAGATCAGCTTGTTTAGTTTTGCTATCAGTAACGCAAAGGCTTGTTAAGAACTCTACTTTTTTGCCGCTAAAAAGACTGAGCTGCTTAATTGCGTTATCTCTTGTTAAAGGTTTACCAAGAATTTGTCCGTCTAAACAGGCAACTTGGTCAGAAGTGATTATGATGCTTTCCTGAGTGTTTGGGATTTGCTCAAAAATAGCCTTAGCTTTTTCCTTTGCTAATCTTTCAACTAATGCCTTTGGCGCTTCTTTTTCTAAAGGGGCTTCATCTATATCGGGACTGATGCACTCAAATGGGAGATTTAATCTTTCTAAGAGTGCTTTTCGGTAGCGTGAAGAGGAGCCTAAAATGAGTCTTTTTTGCACTGTTTATCCTAATAAAAATGAAAAACACGATTGATTTTAAAACTTTTTTAAGAAAGTTGAGGAAAAGTGTATAAAAACTGCTTCAAATAGCAATCAAACTTTGACAACTAGCATGCATATCCATATCATTTGCCGCCATGTTGAATAGCTCATTACCCATATATATAGACCCTCGCAAGTATGCCAATCACGAAATGGCACTTGAAGGACAAATTTCCCTTAACCAGCTTAAGGAGCTTTGTGCTGCCTTGGCGTCTGATGTTGGTGAAGTGACTGTTCATCTGAACTTTAAAGTTGATGAAGATAGGCGCTACATCGCGACAGGCAATCTTAAATCCCAGGTTCAACTCATCTGTCAAAGATGTATGGAACCGACCCCATATGATGTAGATATAGAATTGGCTTTGGCATTCGTTTATGACGAAGACCATGCGAAGAATATACCTGATGAATATGATCCAGTTGTAATGACTGAGGGTGAGATTGTTTTAGCCAAAATGATAGAAGAAGAGTTACTTCTGGCGCTACCAGTAGTTGCTTATCATGATCAAAGTGGTTGCAACCCAATAGCTTTAAAGTATGCATCGTCTACCGATGACGCCCCGGATGACGAAGAAAATCCGAATCCATTTAGTATATTGGCCCAATTAAAGGCCAAAAGTTAGGAGCTCCAAAATGGCAGTACAAAAAAGTAAAGTGACTCGTTCACGTCGCGGCCAACGCCGTTCTCATGATGCATTGACTGGTGCAGCTTTATCTGTAGAACAAGCTACAGGTGAAACTCATCGTCGTCACCACATCTCTGCAGACGGTTTTTACCGTGGTCGTCAAGTTATTACACCAAAAGGTGAGTAACTAGATACCCGTATGATTAGGGTAGCTATTGACGCTATGGGCGGGGACTTAGGTCCCTGCATTGCATTTGAATGTGCAAATAACCTCCTTTCAAAATACTCTGATATTGAGATTCAGCTCTATTATCATGAGTCTAGCTCTTGTAAAAACAACTCAACGAACCTATATCTATCAAAGTTCACCAAAGATGCATCATCACGTTTAATTTTAGTTAATTGTCTTGATTATTATCGTGTGGATGAAGAGTTAGAGCGAAGTTTATTTAAACGAAAAGACGCTAGCTTATATCAAGCTTTATTAAGTATGAAGCAAGGTCGAAGTGATGTAGTGGTGACCTGTGGTAATACAGGGGTTATGGTTGCTTTAGCGCGTTATTTATTGGGATTGATTAGGCCTAAGTTATATCCGGCTTTGATGAGAGAACTTAGTGTTAAGCCATTGCGTTGTCTTGTAGATCTTGGTGCTAATGTGCATTGCCCGGCAAGCATGCTGTGCGGTTTTGCCGAACTTGGCTCGGCCTATGTTGAAGAAATGGGCAAAGAGAAAGCGAAAGTCGGTTTGCTCAATGTTGGTGTTGAAGCAAGTAAAGGTAGCAACATAGTAAAACAGGTGGATAATTTACTTTCTAAAAGAGAGTGGCCGAACTACCTTGGATACGCTGAAGGGCATGAGCTTTTTACTGGCGATAAAAATGTCATAGTGTGTGATGGTATGGTGGGGAATGCTGTATTAAAAGCGTCAGAAGGTTTGTTGCACTTTTTGATGGGAAAAACAGCGCAATTGAAGGATTCGAATCAAGTACTTGAGTCTTTTTACCAAAGTGAGCGAAGGCATGGGGCTTGTCTCGTGGGAGTTCGTGGCAATTTGGTAAAAAGTCATGGGGATTCAGATGTGCCTGCCATGATAGGGGCGGTTGAATACGGAATTGATATAGCGCGAACTCAACTATCTAAAAAAATTGAGGCGCGATTGACTAGAGAGGAAATCGAATGAAAAACGAATTAGCTTTTGTCTTTCCAGGACAAGGTTCTCAGCAATTGGGTATGTTGGCAGATCTTGCAGAAACTCATAGTGTCATTGAAGAAACATTTGCTGAAGCATCTGAGGTACTAGGTTACGACCTTTGGGCACTTGTACAAAATGATGCTGATAAATTGAATCAGACAGATAAAACTCAACCAGCCTTGCTAACAGCAAGTGTTGCTTTGTGGCGTTTGTGGCAACAACAAGGTGGTGCGCAACCAGCTTATGTTGCAGGTCATAGTTTGGGTGAGTATTCAGCTTTAGTATGTGCAGGTGTAATGGCATTTGCTGATGCAGTAAACCTAGTTCGTTTACGTGGTGAATACATGCAGCAAGCGGTTCCTGCAGGTGAAGGTGCAATGGCTGCAATTATTGGTCTTGCTGACGATCAAGTCGTTGCAGCATGTGAAGGTATTGAGGGCGTTGTTAGTGCGGTTAATTTCAATTCACCTGGCCAAGTTGTGATTGCAGGGCATGTGGCTCCAGTAGAGGCTGCAATGGCTGCAGCAAAAGAAGCGGGAGCTAAGCGAGCTTTGCCACTACCAGTGAGTGTCCCTTCTCACTGTGAATTGATGATTCCGGCAGGCGAAAAACTTGCACTTGATTTAGAAAAAATTGAATTTAATGCACCTAATTGCACTTTGATTCAGAACGTTACAGCAAAAGCAGAGTCTGATCCTGCTAAATTGAAAGCGAATCTTTTAGCGCAATTAAGTGAGCCAGTTCTATGGACTCAAACTGTGGCTTTATTGTCTGACTTAGGCGTTACAGAGACATTAGAGTGCGGTCCAGGAAAAGTATTGTCAGGCCTTAATAAGCGTATTGTTAAAGGCCTAAGTGCGGCAACAATTGCTGACCTTGCCAGCTTTGACGCAGCAATTTCAAAAAATTAATAATTGCTATTTTGAGTGTTTATGAATATAAACACTCCATATAACAACAATTTAAAAATTACGATAAGTAAACGACGGAGACAGTAATGAGTCTTGAAGGCAAAATAGCCCTAGTAACAGGTGCTACGCGCGGAATAGGTAAAGCGATTGCTTTGTTGCTTGGTCAACAAGGTGCAACGGTTATCGGTACGGCAACAAGCGAATCAGGTGCGCAAAGCATTTCTGATTACCTTGCTGGCGCTGGTAATGCGGGTAAAGGCTATGTTTTAGATGTTGCAGATGCAGACTCAGTAACTGAAGTGGTTAAGGCCATTACAGCAGACTTTGCGGCGCCAACTATTCTAGTTAATAATGCTGGTATTACTCGTGATAACCTAATGTTGCGTATGAAAGAAGATGAGTGGGACTCTGTAATTAACACCAACCTATCTTCTGTATATCGTGTAACCAAAGCTTGTATGCGTGGTATGACAAAAGCAAAATTTGGCCGTGTAATTAGCATCAGTTCAGTTGTTGGCTCTATGGGTAACCCAGGTCAGGCGAACTATTCTGCTGCAAAAGCTGGCTTAGAAGGCTTTAGTCGTTCTTTAGCTTCTGAGATTGCATCACGTGGCATCACAGTAAACTGTGTAGCTCCAGGCTTTATCGAAACAGATATGACTAAGGTATTACCAGAAGAGCATAAAGCCGCTTTGACTGAAAAAGTCCCTGCGTCTCGTCTTGGTCAACCTGAAGAAATTGCGGCTGCAGTCGCATTTTTAGCATCTGAAGGTGCTTCATATATTACGGGTGAAACAATACATGTTAATGGCGGCATGTATATGGCGTAATTTGAGTTGAATTTTCTAACGATATCAACGAAAATAGCCATCCGGTTCATCTTGAGAATCACGTCGTAAAGACGGTTATACATTTTTATAAAGCTCAAATGAGCTAACAATGAGTAGAGTAGGAACTTCTAATGAGTAGCATTGAAGAACGCGTTAAAAAAATTGTTTGTGAACAACTTGGTGTTAAAGAAGAGGAAGTAGTTGCAACTGCTTCTTTCGTTGATGACCTAGGTGCAGATTCTCTAGACACAGTTGAGCTAGTAATGGCTTTGGAAGAGGAATTCGACACTGAAATCCCTGATGAAGAAGCTGAGAAAATTACCACAGTTCAGGCTGCGAATGATTACATCAACGCAAACCTGTAATTTGGTAAACTGAGTTTTTGGAGAAGCCGCTTGTCTTGTGCATAGCGGCTTTTCTTTTCTATAGCCCTTTTTAATAAACCCTCAGGGGTTGGGCGTACTTTTGGAGGAAGGATATGTCTCGTCGTCGTGTTGTTGTCACAGGTATGGGAATGGTTACCCCTTTGGGCAGCAATGTGAAAGATACGTGGGATAACGTATTGGAAGGAAAAAGTGGTGTATCTGACATTGATCTTTTTGATGCCTCGCAATTTTCTACACGCTTTGCTGCACAGGTAAAAGACTTCGATGTTGCTCAATACATGACAGCAAAAGAAGCGCGTAAGATGGACCTTTTCATTCAATATGGCATGGCTGCTTCTATGCAGGCTTTAAATGATGCCGCACTTTTGAGTGATGATTTAGACTATAACCGAGTAGGCTGTGCAATAGGTTCTGGCATTGGTGGACTTCCCATGATTGAAAAAAATGTGGAACTACTAAATAAGTCAGGCCCAAAACGAATTTCTCCTTTTTTTGTGCCAGGGGCAATCATTAATATGATCTCTGGACATGTTGCTATCAAATTTGGCTTTAAAGGACCAAACATATCAATCGTTACGGCTTGTACAACAGGTACGCACAATATTGGTATGGCAGGGCGTATGATCTCATATGGGGATGCAGACGTTATGATAGCGGGCGGTGCTGAAATGGCGATTACCCAGTTGGGAATTGGTGGTTTTGGTGCTGCAAGGGCATTATCTACACGCAATGATGACCCTAAAACAGCGAGTCGCCCTTGGGACAAAGACCGTGATGGTTTTGTCATGGGAGATGGTGCTGGCATATTAGTACTTGAAGAATATGAGCATGCTAAAGCCCGTGGTGCGAAAATTTATGCAGAGCTAGCTGGTTTTGGTATGAGTGATGATGCGCATCATATGACAGCACCCCCTGAATCTGGTGTTGGTGCATTGTCTGCTATGTCTGCAGCATTAAAAGATGCCAAGTTAGAAGCGGCGGATGTGGATTACATTAATGCACATGGTACATCAACGCCAGCAGGTGATTTAGCCGAAACCAATGCCGTTAAATCCTTGATGGGTCCTGCTGCATCTGATGTGGCTATTAGCTCTACAAAATCCATGATAGGGCATTTGTTAGGCGCTTCTGGTGCTGTTGAGTCAATTTTTTCAGTGTTAGCAATTCGCGATCAACTGGCTCCACCGACGATAAACTTAGAAAACCCAGGTGAAGGATGTGATTTGAATTATGTCCCACATACACCGCAAAAGCGTCGTATTGATGTTGTTCTAAATAACTCATTTGGCTTTGGTGGAACGAATGGGTCGCTAGTGTTTAGTAAAGTATAGTGATTTCGTTAAGTATAAAAATAGGAGCAAGTGCTCCTATTTTTGTATCTTAAAGCTAAGCTGGCCAGCTCAGTTAAAACAGATTTAGTGAGTGGTATTTGAATTATTTGTATCTAATTCTTGTCGCAAAGACTTGATTTGCTCATTTAAGTCCACATTAATGCCTTGGTTATCGAGTTGATACAAACGATCTTCTAGCTCCTGGTAAAAGCTAAGTTCTTCATCGCCAAGAAAATGTAAGCACTCGCCACCGATAAACCAAAGTAATTCGCGACGTACCAAAGGTACTAAGTTTGCGTAACAACGAATAAATCGAGACAAGATTTCTTGAGCGTCAAAACTGTAATCAGCCGCTTGATTTTCTATGTCCTGAAATAACTGATCCATTTTTTCGATTAGATCGGCTTCTTCTTCGTTTAAGGGTGTTTGATCAAAAGGGAAGTGCTCAGACATTCTACTTTTTAGATCTTTGAATGCATTCAATATGAAATCGTTACGAGAATCCACGTAATAGCCTTTTACAGTTAAATGTTCATGCCAGCCCAATGCTGGCAAAGATGAGTAATTATGACATATGCAATAGAAATTAGTGACTTAAAAAAACGTTATGATAATGGTTTTGAGGCCCTTAAAGGGGTTGATCTCAAAGTGGAAAAAGGGGATTTCTTTGCGCTACTAGGCCCGAATGGCGCAGGTAAATCCACAACCATTGGTATTCTTTGTTCTTTAGTGAATAAAAGTCAGGGTAAGGTCTCAATCTTTGGTGTTGATATCGATAAAGATTTTGCAGGCGCAAAACAATTTTTAGGTGTCGTGCCGCAAGAATTCAATTTTAATGTTTTTGAAACGCCTTTTAATATCATAGTTACTCAGGCAGGATTTTACGGTATCCCTTATGATGTCGCTGCGCCTAGGGCTGAAAAGTATTTAAAGCAACTTGGATTATGGGAAAAACGCAATAATCCTTCTATGCAGCTTTCAGGTGGTATGAAGCGTCGTCTAATGATAGCGAGAGCGCTAATACATGAGCCTCAAGTTCTGATATTAGATGAGCCAACCGCTGGTGTTGATATTGAACTGCGTCGTTCAATGTGGGAGTTCATAAAAGAGTTAAATGATAATGGTACAACTATCATTTTGACAACTCACTATCTAGAAGAAGCAGAGCAGCTGTGTCGCAATATTGCCATTATTAATAAAGGCGAAATTGTTGAAAATACAAGCGTGAAGTCTCTGCTAAAAACACTTAGCCAAGAGACCTTTATTTTAGATTTGGCTACAAATATTGAATCCAACGTCAGTATTGATGGTTTTACCGTTAAAACACTGGCTGATGGTCACTCTATTGAAGTTGAGATTAACAAAGGCCAATCCATTAATGACATCTTTGTCGCATTGAATGAGCAAGGCTTGCAAGTGCAAAGTATGCGTAACAAATCAAACCGCTTAGAAGAGCTGTTTGTGAAGCTAACCAAGGGATAATTTAACACATGAAAAATACACAAATATTGGTGGCTTTCTTAACAATTGTTAGAAGAGAAATCCGTCGCTTTATGCGGATTTGGCCGCAGACCTTATTACCGCCCGCAATTACCATGACTTTGTATTTTGCTATTTTTGGTAACCTAATTGGTTCACGTATTGGTGAGATGGGTGGCTTTAGCTATATGCAGTATATAGTGCCTGGTTTGATAATGATGTCTATCATTACTAACTCCTACGCCAATGTATCAGCATCATTTTACTCAGCTAAGTTTCAGCATAATGTACAAGAATTATTAGTTTCACCAACACCAAACTGGATTATTCTAATGGGGTATGTGGTTGGTGGTGTTACTCGTGGTTTGTTTGTTGGCTTTATCGTGACACTTTTATCGCTCTTCTTCACGGATATGCACCTTGAAAATCTACTGATTACAGTTTTGGTTGTCTTCTTAACGGCCGTATTATTTTCGTTGGGTGGTTTTGTAAATGCAGTATATGCAAAGAGTTTTGATGATATTTCAATCATCCCAACTTTTGTATTAGTGCCTTTAACTTACCTTGGTGGCGTATTTTATTCGATTGATTTACTGCCAAGTTTTTGGCAAAACATGTCACTATTGAATCCTGTTTTATACATGGTGAATGCTTTTCGTTTCGGTGTACTTGGTGTGTCTGACATTAATGTAGGTTATGCCATTGTCATTATTCTCGCTTTTATCGCTGTTTTATTCACCTATGCGCTGCGTTTATTGAATCGTGGGCATGGAATTAGAAGTTAATAGCAGCATAAGCAAGAAGCGAAAACTGCTGCTATAAAAAACGTTTTATTAGAATATTTAAACATTGTTAAGAGTTAAGTGAGGCTATTATGGGTGCGTTACCGCTAGGTCAAAAAACCGAATACATTTCTGAGTATTCTGCAGAATTGTTATTCCCAATTGCCAGAGTCGATAAATGGCAAGAAATGGGTATAGAGTCTGAGCGCCTACCATTTTTTGGTGAAGATATTTGGAATGCTTATGAAGTATCTTGGCTAAACAGCAAAGGCAAGCCAATTGTTGCAATTGCTGAATTTAGGTTGCCCCATGACTCGCCAAATATTATTGAGTCAAAGTCTTTTAAACTGTATTTAAACTCATTAAATCAAATGCGTTATGAATCAGTCCAAGAGGTTGAGTCCATCTTGGTGAGAGATTTAAGTGCTGCTGCTGGTGCTGACGTTAGTGTTGTAATTCGTGATCTAGAAGCTATGCAAAACTTGGTTATTCAAACCGCGGATTATTGTATTGATGATTTAGATGTAGAGGCAAGTATTTATCATCCGGATGCTAGTTTGTTAGCCTTGGACGAAGATGCGGAGCAAGTCGAAGAGAAAGTAGTTAGTCATTTACTTAAGTCAAATTGCCCTGTAACAAATCAACCAGACTGGGGCTCGGTATTTATCGAGTACCGTGGCGCTAAAATTTGTCATGAGAGCCTGCTTAAATATATCATCTCTTTTAGAGAGCACACCGATTTTCATGAGCAATGTGTAGAACGTATCTTCATTGATATCATGCAAAAATGTGCGCCAGACTATTTAGTTGTTAATGCGCGTTACGTAAGGCGTGGCGGATTAGATATTAACCCTTACCGTGTTTCTGAGCCGTTAACTTTGGGTAATGAAAGACTAAGTCGTCAATAAATTATGACTATAAAAAACCAGCCGATTAGCTGGTTTTTTTTGCTCTGTTATTGGTTTAGATTCTTGTTGCTCTCAAGTTGTTTTTTCTCAAGGTCAATGATTGCAAGTTGTAATCTATCCGCTTCAAGGTTTTTGCGGTTGAACTCATTTCTAAGTTCCGTCTCTTGGTCTTGATTAATACTGGCAAGCAGCTGTTGTTTAACTTGGCTATGTTCAGCCAAGAGTTCATTGTGACGATTTTCCAGCTGTTGAAATTTATTATTACTGCTTGAACTTGCTTCATTTCGGAAATTTGGATCAACCGTTTCAATGGTATGAATGATTTCGTTATTTGCTTTCCTTGCGCTTTCTAATTCGAGTTCAAGTACGGTGACACAGGTTTCTGACTCTTTTAAGAGCTTCTCTAGTGTGGCAGATTCTTTTTGCTGCTCTTCAATTAAACTTCCTAACTTACTATCCTCTGGGGCATTTGAAAGCTGAGTTTTCATGTCATCAACTTTTGACTGCTGATTCTTCGCAGATTCACGAAATGATGTTGAAGCTGTTTTCTTCGCTACAACGAGTTTTTTCTCTGTTGCAATCAGCTGCTCACTCTTTTTCTGTATATCTGACTTTAGAGACTCAATTGACACATTCGTTGCACCGAGTTCATTTTCAAGTTGCAAAATAAGCGTGTCGGATTCTTTTATCATTTGTTCAATTCTGCCGATCGCAATTTCTTGAGATTCATCTATGTTGATAGACTCTTCTTTGTTGGCTTCGTTAAGTTTCTCTCTTAACAGGTCAATGACAATCTGCTGACGATTTGCGATCTGGTTTAAAGAGTTAATTTTTTTATTGGCCCTGTGTTTGGTAAGGTCACTTTGATTGCCCGTATTCTGAGCTTGGGGCTCTTGTTGCATAATCTCTTCGAATTCATTGTCTAATTCTAAATTTTTCAGTGCTTGTTTGAGTTGATCAACATTTTTCATTGCACTTGCTAAAGAGAGCTCCAGATTGCTTTGTTCATGCTTTTTTACAGATAAACGATTAAGCGCTTCTTCAAGTTTTTCAATCTGAGCTAACAACTCTTTTCTTATTTCACCTTGTGCTTTATCTAACTCTAATTTGAGTTGCAGTACTTCGTTTGATTGGTTAGCGGACTGTACAAGTTTTGCGAGCTTTTGTTTTAGCGCTTTTACTTCATCGTTTTCTTTATTGGCACTAAAGATATTACTTAAAATATTAGACAGTTGCTTATTTAGAATACTGGCTGTGTCTTCTTGGCTAATAGGGGTGTCCAATACTTTTGATTCTGCTTTTAAAAGTGTGCCCCAAAGTTTAATTAAGATGACTTTTTTTGATTTGTCTTGGCTTTTTGCGCGAGATAGTTGCTTAGACGCATGAAGGATCTGATTATTAACAAAGCGTTTTAATGCCGCTAAACTAAGGTCTTCACTCTTAACGGAAGCGTTATTTGAAGTGCCAGCTGCCTCAGTTTCGTTTGCCTCTTGAGCCGATTGGGGGTCGTTCTCATTTTTGTCCAATCGTCTTTTAAACCATATCAATAAGCTGCCAGAAAACACTAACAAGGTGATAATTTCTATGAGTGTCCATACTAATAGCTTCATGTATAAAAGGGGGCCTGTAAAAATCGAATATATGAGTACTGTGTTTACTAGAGAAAGCTTTTCTAACTAACTCTTAAATCCACCATTGATTAAGTTAATTAACTGTAAAGTCACCTGTTAACTTAGTGTAAATTGTTTGCTTATCCATTTCCAAAATTCTCTATCCCTAATGAGGTAGATTATAACTTCATGCTAACATGAGTAAATTGAATTAATGTAAAGCAACTCAATGACTTACTTATTTAAGTATGGCCTAGGTAAAAAAATATGAAAGAATTTATCCAATTTATGCGTGAAAGAAGCTCTCAGAATGCATTGTTAGCGCCAGCACCGTCAAAAGATGAATGGCAAAACGTTTTAGAGGCAGCAAGTAGGGCTGCTGACCACGGTGCGATGAAGCCTTGGCGTTACCGTGTTTATTCAGGAAAAAGTTTGGATACTTTAGGTGAGTGTTATTGGCAACACGCATTAGCAACTACACCTGAGATGCCAACAGCTAAAAAGGATAACTTCATCCAAAAAGCACATAGGGCACCTGCTGTTCTTGTGGTTACAGCGGCATTAGAGGAACACCCAAAAGTACCCGCTATTGAGCAAACAATGGCTGTTTCAGCGGCTACCCAACAGGCTCTGCTTGGTCTTAACGCATTGGGTTATGGTGCCATTTGGCGTACTGGTCCTGTTGCTCATAGTGATTTAACGAAAGAGCTTTTAGGGATAGATGCACATCACCAAGTGATTGGCTTTATTTATGTGGGTACCCCTAAAGCAATCGAAAAAAGAGTGAAAGAAGTAGATCTAACTCAGCACCTAGAATGGTTTGATTGATCTTTGAACAAGGGGGAGTCAAAGCGGAATTTCTCCTAAAAAAGGGCTTGCGTTTCAATCACTTCGACATTAATATACGCGCACTCTTTGATAGGCAACGCCTTCAAAGTGGCCTGTGGTGAGCTGTCCGAGTGGCCGAAGGAGCACGCCTGGAAAGTGTGTATGTCGAAAGGCATCAAGAGTTCGAATCTCTTGCTCACCGCCATTATTCTAGTGAATTCAAGGCTTGCAGCGTAATTCTTGATTCTGTACATCAAAAAGTACAGCATAAAAAAGCAGATTAGATTAACATCTAGTCTGCTTTTTTGCATCTGTCATCTTTAGCCAAGCATCTTCAATTAAGATTTCTAGCATTTCATTTTTCTTTCTTCTGTTCTGTTTTGAAATTTTATTGAGGAGGTTGATGGACTCTTCGGTTAATTGAAAACTGCACGCTCTTTTTCCATTATTTTTATCTCTGTGTTTCTTTTGGCTCCAAGCCGATTTTATTTCTTTAAGTATGAGCCTTAAGTGGGCTATATTTGAATCGTTGTCGTAATAATATTTGATATGAGCCTTTAAGTAATCAATTATATTGTTTTTGCATAGATAAGGCATGTTGTGATTTCTTGATATAAAATTATCGCTACTACAATGCCTTATAATCCACTCCTCGAATTTGTCATGATTATTCTTCTCATAATTTATAAAAAATATAAATTCTTTGGATCTGATCGTTGACTCTTCAAGAGAAGACTGTAGATGATTTAAAAATTCAATTTTATGATTTAAATCGCCTTCAACTGCATAATCAATGTTAAAAGTAAGTATTTGGATTAATGTTGGAAGGCTTTGAGAGTTAGTGTTTGGTTTATACTGTAAGCTTTGATTTAGGCTTAGGTTGTCTCTAAAGTCATCTGTAGTAC
>NZ_JXYC01000048.1:0-5432 GCF_000967665.1 Marinomonas sp. S3726
TTCCATCTCTTCTTTAAGGTTAATTTTTTTAGGTTCAGAACTGGCGATTAACGGTTTAGTCTTCATTAGGCTTTACCCAAGAGAATGCCACGGATACGGTCTTCAAGTTGTTCGCTCATACCATCTTGTCCGTGTAATTCATCCGTCACGGCGTTGGCAGCTTCTTCTGCGTATTGCTTACGAATCTCACGCTCGCGCTTTTCGTTCACTGTGGCAGCTTGCTCTAAATGTTTAATGGCTAGGGAGAGTTCTTTTAATAACTTAGGTTCGACAACATCTTCGCCTTCTGACATTTTTAATGCGGTATCAAAGGCCATTGTTCGCGTGAATTCATTGAGCAGTTTGCCAACTTGGCCTTGTGGCTCATTGCCTAATTTACCTATCCACATCTCAGCAATTTGACGCGACTCACGCATTTTCTTGCCGACGTCTTCCATACGTTGGCTATAGCGGTTAACCGCGCTTTTACTTACGCGAATATCTGATAGTTCTTCTTCTAAAAGAAGGTTAACTCGTTGGGTAGCTTCTAGCTGACTTACTGCCGGATCGCGAAGTAACGCTTGAAGCGCGTCTCTTATCTCATTAGGCAATCGATCGATGGATGATAAACGAGCCATATCAAGCTCCGGGACCAGGGCGTTTAACACCCGGAACAGTCGCTAGACCTTTCGTTACGTCTAAACCGCGTTGGGTTAATGTAACGACATAAACCGTGGCAATTTCATCTAACGTGACCAGCCCTTGTTCTTTTAGCCAAAACAACTCTGTATGCAAATTGTCACGGCTAGTTGATAAGGCGTACATTTCTAAGCCTCGCTCGATCAATGAAGAAGGCGCACGGTAGTCAGTGTCTTCAGCCAATAAGCGAAGAATCACTAGACGCCGCTCTTTTTTTTCAAATTCTGCCAGAGCCATTATTTGCCCCCTTTATTGAGTAAGTAATCGTGAATACGCGTTGAGGTTTGATCCACTTTATTAAGTGTTGATTTCATACCTTCCATCTCAGCACGAAGCTCTGCTACATCAGTATGCGTTGCGGTTCTTTCTTCGAGCCTAAGAACACGTTTATCTAAAGTGTTTTGTTGGTTAACCACTTTATCTATCGCGGTACTGTTACGTTCTCGCCCCTTGTCGATAAACATCCAAACACCGATGATGATCATCACAAGCCATTGAATAAGGTCTAACCAAAACTTCCACTCGCTCCAATTAACTTGCTCCATTAAGGTTTCTCCCGTCGTTGTTGGCACCTGATACAACGTGTGGCAAAGGGTGCGGCTTCAAGGCGTCGCTTAGGAATTACTAGGTCACAGTCTTCACAAACAATGTCACCATCAACAATGGTCTGAACGCCCTTAGCCTGTTTACTAGAAGCAATTGAAGCGGCTCTAAACGTTTCTTCTGCAAGCGCTGCTCTGTCTAAATCATCCATAACTAGTCTATTAGCCTCGATTGGTTTGAACCTGTAATTGATCTCACTACAGGGTTATTGGCTCCACGCTTTTCCATTGATCTACCAATTGACCATGTCGCGCAAATACCGCCCCAAGCACCCCAGAACTCCAGTGGCAAGTCAGCCAGCGGTGATGTATCAATATCCAACCCAAAACCATTTAGAATTCGACCGAGCAAAGGGAAAAGAACGTAATTAATACCGATGAAAGCGAGTCCAGAATAAACAACCGTGGGCCTTGCCCGCTTGGTATAAGTGTCACCTTGTTTCAACTCGGCAACTAAAACGCGCTCTTTTGCACCAAGCTCTGCTCTAAGGGTTTGTTCAGTTTCGCTATCTCTATCCGCCACCAGTTGCTCAACCTGTAACTTAAACGCGGTTTTTTCATCAGGCGTTTCAATAAATCGGTCGGCAACATCCGCAACGGTTGACGCAAAGGAGCTCGCGCCTTTAGTAAAAATATTAGTAATCCAACTCATAGAAACCTCTATCTAGTAAATGCTTATCGAGCGGTCGAAACTTGCGCTTAATCCACGTGGGCACATCAAACCCCGGACAGGTTTTGGGGCTTAATTGGTTATGACCGTAAAGGGTAAGAACGCTCCCAACCGTGCTTTCTATTCTTTGAACCAGTTTGAATAAAGACTCCCATTGGGCATGGGTAAACTTATCTTTACCAAACATGCAAATACCAACTGAGTGGGCGTTATAGCTGCCAGCATGAGCGCCTGTTTCAATCAGGGGCCTGCCTTCTTGAACATCACCGTTTATGCCAATGACGAAGTGGTAGCCAACGTGCTTAAGGTGAGGTTGGTGTTCTGGTGCGATACCCATGTTACGGGTAAAAGGAGGGTTTCGTTTTCTGTGCCATTCATCAACATCTTCTATCGTATTTGGACGGCCATTCGGCGTGTCCGCACAATGTATGATGATTGAGTCAATTTGAGAGAGTTGCCGCTTATTCCCCATGCTCTGTACCTAATTCAATTTTTTAATAGATTAGGTACAGATTAAAGGCTCAAGTCGCTTGTTGGGGATTCAAGCGTTTAGCGGAAATTAATTAAACAGGCTTGGTTGAATTCGGGCGGTATGAAGTTTGTGCTGATTAGCGACAATATTGTAAATCTGAACAGATGTTAGACCGTGCTCTTCGGCTAATTCTTTATGGTTATTGCCTGTAAACTGGTGGTGATAGATCTTATAGTCACGAAAGGCTTTCTGCAATCTATCATCACGTGGCAAGTATAATTGTCTGCCGCCTAGATAATGCGCGACGGCAATTACGTTTGTTCTTGCTATTTCATAAGCATTGCTTGAAAGCTTGGGGTGTCTCGTTTTAATTTGGGCTTCCATCACTCTCATTAAGTCGTGGAGCGTTTTAGGCCATAATCGCGGGTCAGTATCTAACGTATCAATGTTATCTAATAGAGTTAGTAGATCATCGTCTGGTTGAAATAATTCGCTTTGAGTTTCTTGCATTGGTTGCCCCTGAAAGTGTTTTGAACTTAAAGGGACTTTAGGGTGTGGTAAGAGGAAAATCTTTAAAAACGGGGCAAAAGTATTTTATTGGATACTTGGTTGAGGGTTTAATACTTCAAAATAAGGAATAGTTTTAATCGTTCCCATGTTTGTTTCAAATGAAACCATTCCTTTAAATACATAGAATTTTTTACTTAGTGATTGGTTCTCTTGATAAATTGCCCCGGGTTCCTTGTTAGTTAATATATGAAACTCGAAGTAGTCATTATCGTTTACATATTCTGAAAATTCGTACATAAGAGCATCATTTAAAACTTGGTTTATTTTAACCATTGGATACCAATGCCCGCATATTTTCTTATCAGATGAGTTACAGCCTAAGATCTGACCAACATACTGCTCTAATCCACCTTCTCTTTGAGTATGGTAAATCATGTTGACAATATGCTTTCCTGTGTAGCCGGTGTAACCTTGATTTTTAGCCCACAGGTCTAGTTCATCATTGTTTAAATAATCAGCGTTTGCAAAAGTTGGCTTCAATGTAAGTAACAATAAAAACATAAAATATTTCAATTTAATCATTTTTTACCCTTTAAAAGTTCCATTTTTAATTAATGTTTTATAATTACCAACGGTTCACAAACCGTTGCTGAATGTCAATATTAAGAATTATTTTCTAACCTTGAACTGCGAGCTACGAGTCAATCTTTTTCGTAATAATCACCGTTCACTACAAATTTTCCACCGTCTGCGTTTATTTGAGTTCCGCTAATTTTTCCATTATTTACTATTTTTGCGGAACTCGAGGTGTCTCCTTGTAATAAGGCTGCAAGTATCTCTCGCCGCTTTACTAGCGAAAGAGAGCGATAAACATCTAGAAGTAATTGTTCGTCAGTGGGTATAGTAGAGGGCAAATCTCTTCTTTTACCAGAAATAACGAACACGTAATCGACACCAACTTTCTCGACAGCTGACAAATAGCCCACATCAGGCTTTCTTTCGCCTTTTTCGTACTTAAGTTGAGCAAGTTTTTTTACTCCGCCAATTGCACCTAGCTGCTCTTGACTAAAGCCAAGTCTCTCTCTTTCTTCACGTAGACGGCCTCCAAAATCATTCATTAAAATACTTTTTCCTATTTACAGGTATTCAAAAGAATACTATTATTGAGTTCACACAATAACTATCTATAAAAACTCAACTACTTGACTAAATGAGGATTAAACCATGTTGCAGCTGGAAGTTAAAGGTACTCACCCTGAAGAAATTAAAGCGGCCATGAGAATGAATGGTGTAACAGCGGCTATGCTTGCCGATGAATTAAAGGTAAGTCAGTCATCGATATCACATGTGATTAATAAACGTAGCCGCTCAGAACGTATCGAAAATAGAATTGCGGAATTAGTCGGTCTGCCTAGAGACAAAATATTTCCCCGTAAAACTAGTTTGCTACGTAGGCATCCCAATCTATCTCAACCTAATTAGAGCCCTAATAAATATCAATAAAAGAATTAAAACTGTTATCGCTCTGGCTGAATCCAGCAGTGTTTGCTTATTGATTTTAGTAACTACTTAAAAGAGATTTTTTTATGTCTAAAAATAAAATTACGGTCTTAGAAAATAATAATACGGATGAACGTGATGCCGCTAACCAGCTACTTGGCCAAGCCCAGTCGGCGGATGCGTTCAGCAAATTTTCCCAAACGGTTTGGGCTTCTAAACTTGCCTATGCCAAGGAAAACAAGCTTTACAAGGCTATTGCGGGCCAAAAAAGTCCAAACGGTTTGGCATTAAAAGGCACATGGGCTGAATTTTGTAATTTGCTCGGGTGCTCTGACGAAAAAGCTAATCAAGATATCGCTAACTTAAAATCGTTTGGCGAAGCGGCGTTAGAATCTATGTCAAGCATGGGCATCGGTTACCGCGAGATGCGTCAATACCGTCGTTTACCGGATGATCAAAAAAACGCGTTGTTAGAGGTGGCTGAAACGGGCAACAAAGAAGCGTTTGTTGATTTTGCTGAAGGACTTATTTCTAAGAATGAAAAAGATAAGGAAGCGGTCACTAAAAAACTTGAGGAATCTAAAGCGGACTACTCAGCTCAAAGCGAATTATTAAAAGACAAGAGTGAAGAGTTAGACGCGACTAAGTTAGAACTTGAAAAAGCTCGTCGCCACCTGCAGGGAATCACGGTAGATAAAAAGAGCAAAGAAGTTCGTGATGAACTGGGCTCTACTACTTTTGAAATCGAAGCTTTATTGATGGGGCGTGTTCATGAAGGCTTTGAAATACTGTCTGGAGAAAATGCTGAAAAACATACCCGTTTTATGGCGCTTCAATTAAAACAAATTGAGTTGCAAGTCATTGCGCTACGCGATGAGTTTGGCTTACCTGAAGACCTTGGTGATATCGATGAACTCGACTGGGTCAAAGAACTAGATAGCGCGGAAGAGAAACAGTTTGATTTTGTTGAAGGTGAGTTTATCTCTCACGAGAGCAAAGG
>NZ_JXYC01000049.1:0-4964 GCF_000967665.1 Marinomonas sp. S3726
CACATAGTGCCAGTTCATCTCAGCGGTTTGGCCATCGCCATAGTTGACGACTTTTTTCTCTAGATTACCAAATCCATCATAGCTGTAATCTTCAACATAGGTACCCTTTCCAGAGCTACTAACTTGAGTCGCTTTGCTTAGCTGACCAACACCACTAGTGTCTGAATCGTATTGCCAGCTACTCGTCCCTTCACTATTGGTACGGGAGGTCATGCGACCTAGTAAATCATAGTTAAAGCCTGTAACTAGTCCGTTACCATTAGTTTCACTAGCGACCAGACCAAAGGCATTATTGGTATAGGTCCATGTGCCCTTATCAGGGTCAATAAGCTTGGTTCGGTAGCCATGGATATCGTACTCAATGTCTATGGCATTCCCATCCACATCGATGGTTTTAACAAGTTGTTTACGGCCATTGTAGAAGTATTGGGTTTTATTCCCCATGGCATCAAGGCCATAATCTAACAAACCAAAAACATTCATCATGTTTTTCGACGTTTGAGTCCCGCCACTAAAGGTTTCATCTTTAGTATGGAGAAGTCCATCGTAGCGATAGGCAATACTGTGATCCGAAGCAGGACGATTCTCAAGAGTCATTCGACCCGTATTGTCGTATTCATAGACAGTAAAGAGAGATGGTGTACCAAGCGACGGTACAGACACTTTGGTTACTTGCCCTTTGGTGTTGTATTCCGTAGTAACTTGCGACCAAGTACCGTTTAGTATTTGCTTCTCAGACTTAACCTCTCGCCCCAAAGTATCGTAATACACCTTTTCTGCGGGCTGAGCAGTCGTGGTTTTATAAACATAATAACGTGAGTTGTTGGTACAAGCATTACAGTCTTTATATTCGTAGTAAGTCGTAGATTGTGGCGCAACAGTTTTTAAAACACGGCCTAGTACATCTACCTCTGTTGTAGTCGTTTGGCCATTTATATCCGTATAGCTTGATTGCACAGCATATAGAGGATGCTCTGTAAAAGTTTGAGTGTAGCCCAAAGCATCGCGCATTAAGCTAACTGAGCCATTTACATCATAGTGATACTGTTCTGACGCACTGTTTGTCGGCAAGCTAGTGTTGGCCGAATCAGAAGACAACCAAGAACGAGTAATCAACCCCGGCAGCCCACGATCAAAGTTCGAAAACGTTTCTATAATTTGTTTATCTGTACCAGGTTCAATAACCTTAGTAGTTAGCACCCCATTAGCATCATATTGAAAATGAGTTGTGTTAGATGTGTCGGCTAAATTAGAACCAACGACACTTCTACTCACACTAGTTGGTTTGTATATATGCTTCGCTGCCAGATTGGTATCGTAGGTATAATCATCCTGCTCTGTGACTTGTATATCAAACAAGCCAAAACCACCATTTAAGTCATACTCACTCACCCCTGTACCATGCTGAGTGACTGTACGTGTTAACTGGCCAGTGTCATTATAAGTACGCTTAACTAATTGCTTGCTTATGAAGTCATTGTTTGCCCCCCATTTTTCATAAAGACTTTGATGCTTATTTACATGAAAAGTGACTTTACTAGGCTCTGCACTACTGCAATTATTATCAGTACATCTGCCTCTCGAACTTTTATCAGGGGCATATATATCTGACACCCAAAAGTGTGATTCTCGTTCTAGTAAGTTTGTTGAATCTGTAATGCAATAGTTAGTGCCTGAATAATTACTAAAGTTAAAAGTATCTGTTAAGGCACAAACTTCTTTTTTCTTGACGGAAGCATAACGCCTTGCTTTCCAGTCCTGATTAAACTGAGTGACTTCAGCTATGTTCTGACCAAGGTCAAATTTTTCTATTTTGGTGAACCCTAAGTTACCAATCCCTTGTGTATGGGTTTTCAAGTCATAGTATCGATAGTATTGCTGCGACACATCACCTAGCCCTGAATCGTATCCCATCCCGAAAACGATTGGTCTTGCTCTTGATTGTGTCTGAACAGTCCCCTTCGGAAATTCAGAAGCTCGATAAAATAGCGTATTGGATGTTAATCCGTAATCAAAGGTTGTAGAAAGCGCTAACCCCGTTTCAGCAGATTTTAATTTATCTTGATAGGGAGATATCGAAGTAGACCATGAATCAACTTTTGCCGACCCAGCGTTATTATAAATCTCGACAACTTCATTAATACTGTCGCCATTCGTGTCAGCCATGAAGAAAACGGTTTCATCACCTCGGTCATTAATCGTTGTCTGAGAATAACGGCTAAACTTACCATTTTTTAAACTTACCCATCCCTCAAGAACGGTGTGATCATTTACGACGTGGGTGTAAACCAGATCTTCAGCACCATCTTGGTTAATATCTAAAGCAAAGTATTTTGGTCGAGTTGGATTAATTGGGCTCTGCCAACCATCTAGCAGTGTGGTTTCTCTGTATCCGACAATAAACTCATCATTACCTGTATTAACCCAAGCGCCAAGTTTTGTATTGCCATTATCTTCACGAACTTTAATAACATCTTTTAAACCATCACCATTAAAATCCATAGTCAAAAATGAGGGCTGCTTGTCTATTTCATCATTCCACCCATACATATACTCAGATTCAATAGCTTGTTCAAAACGGCCATCGCCTTTATTGACCACTATCGTATAACGGCTCTCACTGATACTTTTACTGACTTGAAAAACACTTGATATTGGGCTGTTTGGTGTAAGGCGATATGGCGCAAAGATATCTAATACGCCGTCTCCATTTGTATCAACAAACTGTATATTTGATGTATTTGGATTAGCAAATTTGTTCCATATACCTAATTGCGTTGTTACGGTTTGATCACCTATGCCCCCTTCTATACCAAAAGTGACACGAGCAACTGCCGTATTTTCATCTCGATAGATATCAAACATATCTTGATATCCATCACCATTGAGATCAATAATCCGATAAAATGATGCTGGCAAAGTGCCATCGTCCTTGCTTCCAAATAATCTTTTTTGCTTATCAGAAACCAAGTGCCCCCGGCCATTACTAACCCAAGTAATATACTTATCTTGGCCTTGTCTATGTTCTATATCAATAAGGTCATCTAAACCATCACGGTTTACATCTATTGCATAAAACCGTCGGCTAGGAAGTGCGTTTTCAGAATCGTTAAACCTTTCTATTTGACTCTGATAATAAGACCCATTTCTCGCATTCATAAAAACAATGAATTCATAGAAGGAATCTGATTTTCTGATTTGAACAAAATCTTGAAAACCATCTCCATTAATGTTCATCGGTATAAATTGGAAGTCTTTAAAATTACCAAGTGAGGTGCTTGATATTGCTTGAAAGTTGCTAGACTCCTTTCCTTCGTAATTAAAAACCGTTGGGGAAAGGCACTCTTGGCCACAAAGCATTATTGACGTTAACTGAGAACGGTCTGTAGAGGCGCTCTTATCATAATTCAAAAGGTAGCGGTTATTCCAAGCATTATCCGCACTGTTAGTTATTTTTATTTCTGTTAATAATTTATCTTCTATACGTTTAGCACCTGCAAGATAATAAGAATTAACATCATTTCTAGCTTGATAGCTAAAGGTAACTTCTGTTCCCGCATAGTTAATTTTTGCAAGCCGAATAACAAGGTCGCCAGATTCATTAGAATTATCATAGGTATAATCTATGGCATTACCCGTTATTCCTACTACTCGATCAAGAAACCAGCTAATCCTTCTATCGCCATCATTTAACCTCGCTCCTGGCTTTTGACCGTAATACCATACCTTTCCTTGAGCGTCCGTTACCTGCCAATATCTTGGGTTATAATCCTCACCACCATGCGAGATAATCCTAAAACTATTATCTTTTTCAAGGGTGTAATAAGCGCCATCAACACCATAAGTACCGGATACACTGATTAATTTTTGTCCATTCAAACAGTATCTGTCTTTTTCGTTAAACTGGATACCTGAGTTGTAACCATCCTCGGCGATATTTGCACTACAGCGGCTGATAACAGGCGTACCAGACAGAGACCATCCAACACCAGCAACACCGTTACCACGGTTAGAGTTATAATCTAGCGACAAATTAGGCTGTAAATGATTGATTCCAGAAGGTAAACGAATCGGCACCTGATAACGTGCCGCACCTGACACATCAACCCATGCATCATAAGGAATAGCTCCAATTAACGAGGGTGTAGTTGAATTATCTGAAGAAGGTGTTTCTGTGAAGTCTAATCTTAATCTAATTTCACCGTAAGCTTTCGACGTTAAAACAAGCTTACCATCAGCAATTGTTAAGGTTACTGAATTGCTACCAATCAAGTGATGACTTAAGTCTGCCATTGAAAAAACAGACAAAATTGGAGACTCACTTACATCCCGAATGACAATTAGATTTCCAAAGTCGCTTTTTGGCTGCAAAACAATGTCACTTTTACCATCCTCATCAAGATCACCATAAATAAGATGATGATTTGTTGCAGGTGTCAGCTTTTTCTCTCGTAATAGTGTATTTAACTTACTTTGATCAGCAGTGATTAATGAGTAGCGCTCGTCACTTCCATCAAGTGTATTTAATACATAAGGTGTCGCTCCTGTTTCTTTTAGTAAAGTGACATTAATAGAGCCGGAGAGCGCTACCGCTTGATGCGGAAATAAAATGTAATCTAACGTTGAATCATCATTATATAAGCCTTCATATAAGACGTAATCCCTCTGTTCAAAAGCAATAGAATGACCAGATAGAAAGACAGCAAAAAAACATGCCAAAACGCGAATTATAAAAAGCAAAATATTAAACCAAGAAATAGAGTTATATTAAGTGAGGAAAAGAAAGTGTGTTGTTAGGAGAGACAACTAACCGTCGCAGTATATTAAAGGATATCTATGTTATATAAATGACAAGTTCCTGTGACTGAAGTCCCACTCCAAATGTTATCTTTATCGCCATTAATTGAAACACTGCTATTCATAGTTTTAGCAGCCAATAAAAATGATATGGTATGCTTCACGCC
>NZ_JXYC01000050.1:0-226 GCF_000967665.1 Marinomonas sp. S3726
AAGGATAAAAGAAATAGCCTTGCTTATTTAGGGCAGTAAATAGAGCAAGGCCATCTCTTTAATAGCGTGTTTTTTAATTCAGTGTCTTTGATGAAAAGCTTTTGCTTAGGCTTGAATCAAGATAGCGCGAAAATCATTTACATTCGTTCTAGTAGGCCCAGTCACTATCAAGGCATCTAAAGCTTCAAAGAAACTATAACCATCATTATTTTCTAAATACGCCCTA
>NZ_JXYC01000051.1:0-1443 GCF_000967665.1 Marinomonas sp. S3726
TTGGCCATAGAGTCTCTTTTTTCTATTAACGCTCTTAGCGTTCACCTGCCAAGTAAAAGCCCAATCTTGTCCGCCAAATAAATCACCATATGAATATTGATATCTAAGTTGTTTATACTCGGTAATCGTAATCACGTAACCCATGGCAGCAGCGGCTTCGATAAAGAATTCACCGCTTTGGCCGCCTTTCATCTTATATGACTGAATCAAAGCACCTAAGCGCTCTTGAAAGGAAGGATCGCTACCGCTACAAGCATCTGGTAGCCCATATTGGCTTTCCCACTCTTCAAATAGTTCGTTAGCGGATGAGGGATGAGATTCATCAAGTAAATCGGCTGCTCGCTCATCAATACGGGTGAACTCTTCTGCAATGCCGCCCATCAATTTACCTAATTCAGAATCTGGGTCTTTAGGCCAGCAATCTCCGATCGGTAGCAAGCCAATCAACGCATTTTGATAAGTATCTAAGCTGCTGGCCATGTAATCTCTCCCAGCGTAATAAATCCGCCTGTTTGGCTGGTTACGTCATCATTTCGTGTAATAGAAAAGTTCTCTTCACCTGTTGCGAGCGAAATTGCCTCACGGATTTTCGAAATAGCCAAGGTTCCACCGGGTGTGGCTTCACGGTTTAATAAGTCCTTCAGTTCTGCTGTTATGGCAGCTCTAACCGCTGTGGTATTAGGAGACAGAAGTGTAAACTCTAAGTTTAAAGGCTCAGGAGAAACCGCATAGATATAGAGCGCCTTCATACTAGCAGGGCGAACTGAATCGATATGATTTTTAACCGCGGTGAGGTGTGTATTACTTGCCACCACCGTGTTTAATTTTTCAGTCACAAATCTAACGGTTACCGTTCCTAGTCCGGCTTCATTAGGGTAACTCCATGCGCGGGTTACATCAGAATGAGCCGCTAGAGTCCAGCTTACATAATCTGCTTTACTACCGCCCATGGCTGGGCTTTTACGTCTTTCTGAAAGGCGCTCTCGCACTCTATCAATACTTTCGATATCACTACCGCCTGTCAACGCAATCACGCTTACTTCTGAATCAAGACCTAATTGGGTCTCAATGAAGCGTAACGTTTCACCCGCGCTTAAGTTACCCGCTTCACCTGCGTTTATAGCCTTAATATCAATGGTTGCTGAGCCGCCGCTAATGGTTGCACTTTGGGTTGTTCTATAAATAACGTCGCTGTCTGTTTGTAGTAGTGTCTCAGCAAGTAATGTCTCGCCATCATTCCCAGTGATCGTTGCCGTGCCAGCGGCACGATAAGCTTGCGTTCGATAAACCCCAAGCTCTGCGGCACGCCTAAGTAAGTTTTCATCATCACAAGAGTCATCAAATAATTGTTCTGCGTTATAGGCTATATGCCCATGTAAGCCGTGGGCCAATCCCGCTACAGCTTGAGCCAGCGGATAATAAACATCACCGCGTGATGACGCA
>NZ_JXYC01000052.1:0-1443 GCF_000967665.1 Marinomonas sp. S3726
TGCGTCATCACGCGGTGATGTCTATTATCCGCTGGCTCAAGCCGTAGCAGGATTGGCCCACGGCTTACATGGGCATTTAACCTATAACGCAGAACAATTATTTGATGACTCTTGTGATGATGAGAACTTACTTCGGCGCGCTGCCGAGCTTGGGATTTATCGAACACAAGCTTATCGTGCCGCTGGAACCGCAACGATCACGGGGAATGATGGTGAAACATTACTTGCTGAGACACTACTACAAACAGACAGCGACGTTATTTATAGAACAACCCAAAGTGCAACAATTAGCAGCGGCTCAGCAACCATTGATATTAAAGCTATAAACGCGGGTGAAGCGGGTAACTTAAGCGCGGGTGAAACCTTACGTTTCATTGAGACCCAATTAGGTCTTGATTCAGAAGCAAGCGTGATTGCGTTGACAGGCGGTAGTGATATTGAAAGCATCGATAGGGTTCGAGAGCGCCTTTCTGAAAGGCGTAAAAGCCCTGCCATGGGCGGTAGTAAGACAGACTACGTAAACTGGACTCTAGCCGCTCATTCTGATGTAACCCGCGCATGGAGCTACCCTAACGAAGCTGGGCTAGGAACGGTAACCGTTAGATTTGTGACTGAAAAATTAAACACGGTTGTAGCAAGTAATACGCACCTCACAGCGGTTAAAAATCATATCGATTCAGTTCGCCCTGCTAGTATGAAGGCGCTCTATATCTACGCGGTTTCACCCGAACCTTTAGACTTAGAATTTACACTTCTGTCTCCTAACACCACCGCGGTTAGAACTGCCATAACAGCAGAGCTGAAAGACTTATTAAGCCGTGAAGTAACTCCCGGTGGAACTCTGCCTATTTCAAAAATTCGTGAGGCGATATCACTAGCAACAGGTGAAGAAAACTTTGCTATTACATTAAATGATGACGTAACCAGCCAAACAGGCGGATTTATTACGCTGGGAGAGATTACATGGCCAGCGGCTTAGATACTTATCAAAATGCGTTGATTGGCTTGCTACCGATCGGAGATTGCTGGCCTAAAGAGCCTGATTCTGAATTAGGTAAATTGATGGGCGGTATTGCTGAAGAGTTCACCCGTATTGATGAGCGAGCAGCCGATTTACTTGATGAATCTCACCCCTCATCCGCTAATGAGTTGTTTAAAGAGTGGGAAAGCCAATATGGGCTACCAGATGCTTGTAGCGGTATCGACCCTTCCTTTCAAGAGCGTTTAGGGGCTTTGATTCAGTCATACAAAATGCAAGGTGGACAAAGCCGAGAATTCTTTATCGAAGTCGCTGCGGCCATGGGTTACGTGATTACGATTACCGAGTATAAACAACTTAGATATCAATATTCATACGGTGATTTATTTGGCGGACAAGATTGGGCTTTTACTTGGCAGGTGAACGCTAAGAGCGTTAATAGGAAAAAGAGACTCTATGGCCAA
>NZ_JXYC01000053.1:0-225 GCF_000967665.1 Marinomonas sp. S3726
CAGAAAACGCTAAGCAAGTTGCTGTTTAATCGAAAGATTAAAACAACAGTGCCTGACTTAGCGCTTTGCGCTAAATGCTCTTTAACAATTTAACTTTTTGAATAGATCGAAATAACAAATTAAGTCTTCGGACTTTAATTGTTGTTTCAAAGACGATAATCAAGCGTCAAACCGGTGGAAACACACTTTAACCTAGTGTGGTTTCAAATCGTAAATCCAGCGAGA
>NZ_JXYC01000054.1:0-1788 GCF_000967665.1 Marinomonas sp. S3726
TGTAGGCCGCCGCGATATTTGAGCGCTAGCCGCGCGATATTTGAATAAAAAAAACTCCTTCGTATTTCGAGGGAGTTTTTGGTTTGAGATAGTGTAATTAGCCCTAAACAGTATCGGACAGCTTAATACATGACCAAGCTGGTTCGAATGTGGCTAACTCTTCATCTTGCTTTATAGCTACTCTATTTCCTTTTGATAAGTCACTCAAGACCTTTTTGAACAGGTCTAGAGCCATTGGCCCAAGTTCACGCTTCCAAAGGTCAACAGGGCTATCAGTTGGTCTAATATGACACCAGTCTTGAGCGGCAATTGCCCCGGTGTCAGCTTTGTCATCCATCCAATAAACTGTACCGCCTGTTACGCTCTCTTTCATGTGTATAGCCCACCTTATTGCATCTTTCCCTCTATGTCTTGGTAAAAGGCTAGGGTGAAAACCAACCGCACCGTGTAAGGATTTACCTCTAGCTGCTTTGGTTATGTAGCACCACGCGTGAGCGCAAATAATAAGGTCAGTGTCGTTAGGTACGTGGGAGTCATTAAGGCTCTTGTCGTGAACAATAGCCTTAATACCCGAGCTCATTGCTAGTTCGTAGAGTTTATCCTTCTTAGAAGGAGCCGCTACGCAAGTAATAGTGTACCCTAGGTTTCTTACTAAACGTAAGGCTTCGGCTCCTAGCCACTTCTGGCCAACAATCATTACGTTCATTCGACACCTCCGTCACCAATATACCTAAAACCTTGAACCGCTCTAAAGTGGCCGCCAAATCCCGCTGAATTGATTTGCTTTCCAGTTTTTTTCTTAGTGCTTGCAGAAATACTTAACCGAGATTTTCGCTTACTTCCCCCGTATAAATTTGCGCTAACTTGAGTCCACTTTGGGTGCCTTCTTAAGACAGCACACAAGCCCGGATGAGAAGTGTGAAAAAGGGTTGGCATTGGCTTATCATAACGGTTTTTACCTTGCCGCCACATTTCACAAATCGCGTTTAAAAACTTAAGTCCAACACCCGCGCCTTGCCATTCTGGCATAACAACTAAACGACATGCTCTTGCTTCGACTAAACCGGGTCTCGTACTAAAAGCAACGTGTGCTACAAGCTCTCCATTCACTGTAGCAACGTAGTTAGTCGCGGCAATCATGTGGGGTAACTTTAGATAATGATGCGGCTCAAAAGTTGGCCAAAATTGCCAGTTGGTTTGGTGTATTTGCATTTCGATCTTTGGTCTTCGCCAAAGACACCCCCGTAGAAACTCACCCGTTGCCGTATCATAAACCCAGTCAGGTTCTAGCCATTCAAGCACGTCATAGTGGCAGGTTAATAACACGGCTTGACCGCCTGTTCTGCGATAGGCCTTCTGAAAAGCGCCAGCGCCAATCGTAGCAATTTGTCGGTCTACTACAGAGCTAAACTCATCTATCACAACTTGCTCGGGACGCTCACAAATCACCTTAGCTAGGTCGGCTCTAAATTGCTCGCCGTTACTCAATACTTCGTAAGGTCTAAGCCATGCCGGAACACTACCTAAACCCACCGAAGCAAGCGCAGAAGTAACCGTATTAAAGTCACCATTGGGAGTTATCGAATCGATAATAGGAACGCGCTTTTCCCATTCTGGTTTGTATAAAGCTTTACCTTTCCAGAGGGCTTTACCGATGCTTGACTTACCAGATCCTGAAGGCCCAACTACAACACCTATGCTCCAATCTTTATCATCTATCGGAAGGTCAGCGTCTAAGTCAAAGTTTGCCCCTGATTCTACGTTGAATAACGACTTAACGCGCTCGGA
>NZ_JXYC01000055.1:0-697 GCF_000967665.1 Marinomonas sp. S3726
TTATGTGGATCTTGCGAAAAAGCAAAACAACGACATAAAAACCTTGGCTCTGGCTCATGACTCTGCTTTGACTAACATTGAGATTCAAAAGTCCAATGGCCGTGTCCCTACGGTAACCGTTTCTGGTAGCCTTACTCGCTCTGATCGTGACACATCACCAACCTCAAGTGGTGATGGCGATAGTCTAGCGGCATTTATAGGGGTTAATGTTAGCATTCCACTTTATCAAGGTGGTGCAATCAACGCGCAAGTGAGACAGTCTGTTCATGATGCCGTTGCCGCTGAAGAGAACCTAGAAGATCAATTACAAACAACAGAGCTAGCGGTTCGCTCTTTGTACCGAGATCTAAAAACGTCTGTAGCGCAAATTGCCGCACAGAAGCAACTTATTATCTCGAATGCCAGCTCATTAGAAGCCACACAAGCAGGCTATGATGTGGGCACTCGTAACATTGTTGAGCTACTTGATGCACAATCTGATCTGTACAATTCTCAAGGCACACTTGAGCAATTAAGATACAGCTTTACGGTAAAACAAATGTCCTTGCTTGAATACACTGGCGAGCTTGATGAAGAGAAGATTAAAGAGCTAAATACTTGGTTAGTTAACTAAGGAACCTGCGAATAAGTCACACGCTGAGGCGTGAGAGCTTATTCCTTGGCTCTCTAGCATTAATGACTAGTCCTGATATAGGTT
>NZ_JXYC01000056.1:0-1082 GCF_000967665.1 Marinomonas sp. S3726
CCTGTTAAGCCAAAGCTGTCCCATGCAGGCAAGCTAGGGTCATCATAGACCTTGGTGTATTCACGCTTGCCCCAAACATCGTAATGAAACTCTTGCAGCAGGCGCATGCTGTTACCTTCTGCGATCGCTAAAACAGAACCGATATGATCTTTTAAGAAGTAACGAGTCTGATCCATGACAGTGCCATTATCGGCAACCGTTCGCTCCATTAAACCAAAGTCAGCTAGATAAAAACGCTCTGTGACCTTGCTGTTTTTACCGAGGACTTTTTCGTACAGGCCATCCAAATACCAGGTAGTTTGCGTTTCCCCAGCAATAGTGTCGATTCGCTTATAACGACCCAGACTAGGGCCATATAAGATTTCGGTTGTGGTGTTTTCACTGGCCTTACTAATGGTTTTTGGTTTATCGAACGAAGTATAGGTTAAGATTTTACCATCGCCACTGAGCATGTTACCGCTTTGGTCATAACAATAATTGCCTTTGCCTTCGATGTAAGAGACCGCATGAGGCCCTGGTGTCACAGTACAGTTGTGAACCCCTTGATTAGCGCCATAGGTATAGTTGCCGACACCCGGCTTACTTAAGATGTTGCCATTGGCCGCATAGCTCATGGATAGGGTTTGGATGGCATCTTGATTGTCTTCGAACTGACGAGTATTCCAAGAGGCTAAACGGTTTAATGCATCATAGGTAAAGCTTTGCCCTGTTCTTTGGTTAGCCTGCGTTGTGATGCTATCCATGAAGAGCTTATTATCACGTTTTTTTAGGTTACCCAAGCTATCAAAGGTGTAGCTTGAAAGCTGAGCATCACTTTCTCCATTCCAACCCGACTTGATGGTTTGCACAAAGCCTGTGGCGGCATCGTAACTACGAGTGGTCGTTAAAGTACCGTCTAGCTTGTAACCTGTGAGGTTACCACGGGCATCCATGCTGTTGGCTTGCCAATGCACGTCATTTGAGTCGGTCGCATTTTGAATTTGCGATAGGTAACCCGTACTGTTATACACTTGCTTGATGGCATAACCACCTGGGAAGGTTTGCGTATTCAACTTACCTTGCACATAGTGCCAGTTCATCTC
>NZ_JXYC01000057.1:0-1471 GCF_000967665.1 Marinomonas sp. S3726
GACATATATGGACGCTCCCATGCCGTCAAGGCATTAGTTATCCAAACCACTTTTTAACTCTGTATATTGAGTGGTTTTGTCTTTTTCTTATTAACCGCTTTTGACTTTTACCAATTCCGCAAACTCGATGAAGGGTCGTACTAGACATATATCCGGCCTGTTATGAAAACCTTTTGTTTAGTTTTCTGGCCTTGATGAGATCCGTACTTAACTGTCTTAATCAGCCACTCGGTTTCAAGAACCTTGTCTTACCCAGACTATCGTTAAGTGCGGAAAACCCGCTTTTCACATCATTTGTTCGTCGACTTTGGTTGGATCTGCTTCGGTTTTTTTACTCTTTAGTTCTTTTTAATCATTAAGCCGGTACAGCCTTATAGGCTTCATTTCGATGAAGTAAAATCCAAGCAATCCTTGCTAATCTGTTTGCAATTGCTACAGCCCCTTTATTAACACCACGTCGTTCGACCAGTTGTTTAATCCAAACAGATAGTTTGTCATTCTTCCCTTTTGTTCGGTGGATTAACGTTCGCGCCCCATGTATGAGCTGCTTGCGTAAATACTGATTACCACGTTTACTCATTCGTCCCATCGATGACTTGCCGCCACTAGCATGTTGCTTTGGCGTTACGCCAAGCCAAACTGATAGTTCTCTTGGATTAGCAAACTGACTGGCATTGCCAATGGCTGCGAATAAAGCTGTTGCATTGATAATGCCGATACCAGGAATGGTCATCAGCCGCTGACAGAGCTCATTTTCAAGAACATATTCATCAAGCTCTTTTTGTATGGATAATCGACGTCTTGATAAGTTGTCATACTCTTCTTTTACTTCTGCTAATTGACACTTGATACGAGAGGTGAGTCTTGTATCAGCAGGGTCGAGTAGTAAGGCTATGTGCTTGGTAAAGCCAGATAGGCCTTTTGGCATGATGATGCCATATTCACTTAATAGGCCTCGTGTTTGGTTAACAATGCTGGTTCGACGAGAGATCAACTTATCTCGAATGCGATGTAGAGCCTGAATATCTTGCTGTTCAATGGTTTTAAGAGGCACAAAACTAATGTTAGGTCGTAATGATGCTTCTGCGACAGCAAGGGCATCATTGTGGTCATTCTTGTTCCCTCGAACAAAAGGTTTCACATGCTGAGCAGGAATGATACGTACATCATGGCCCATATCGGCAAATAGTCGGGCCCAATAATGGCTAGAATAACAAGCCTCCATGACAACAATAGACTTATCTTGTTTCATTAAAGTAGTCGGTAATTGAGCTCGAGAAACTTGTTTGTTCTTAATCACTTTGTGATCGGGCGAAAGAATACAAATTTGAAAAACATTCTTTGCTAAATCAATGGCAATCGTATTAATCTTATTCATGTGGATGCTCCTTAGTATTAACTGTTGTTAGCACATACAGTTTGGCGCATTATGACGCCGGTGCTACTTTGGAGCGTCCATCCCATCAGCCAT
>NZ_JXYC01000058.1:0-16472 GCF_000967665.1 Marinomonas sp. S3726
CCAACTGAGCTACACACCCGTCATCAAAGATGATGGTAATAATTATGGTGCCGGCACCAAGAGTCGAACTCGGGACCCCCTGATTACAAGTCAGGTGCTCTACCAACTGAGCTATACCGGCATAACAATTATTAAATTTGTTTATTTATGGTGCCGGCACCAAGAGTCGAACTCGGGACCCCCTGATTACAAGTCAGGTGCTCTACCAACTGAGCTATACCGGCATTACCAATATTACTTTTCACAACCACTTTAAGTGGTGCCGGCACCAAGAGTCGAACTCGGGACCCCCTGATTACAAGTCAGGTGCTCTACCAACTGAGCTATACCGGCATTGCTAAAGTAACTAAACTAATAAGCTTTCACTTATTACCTACCAGAAATATGGTGCCGGCACCAAGAGTCGAACTCGGGACCCCCTGATTACAAGTCAGGTGCTCTACCAACTGAGCTATACCGGCTTTTCATTTTTCTGGTCGGGACGGCAGGATTTGAACCTGCGACCACTAACACCCCATGCTAGTGCGCTACCAGGCTGCGCTACGCCCCGTTAACCACTTACAACACAGAACCTCAGTGAGATGCCCTGTCGTTGTGAGCGGGGCGTATATTACTATAAGGAATTAAAAAGGGAAGGCTTTTTTTCATTTTTTTGAAATTAATATTAATATTGATTATAAAAACAACAAAACCAGCATATGCTGGCTTTGTTATTGATATAAAAGACTATTCTTGCATGTAATTCTCAACTTTGGACTTTAATTTCTGTCCTGGTCGAAAGGTCACTACCGTCCTAGCTGTAATCGGTATTTCTTCACCTGTCTTAGGGTTTCGCCCAGGGCGTTGACTCTTTTCCCTCACTTCGAAGTTTCCGAAGCCAGAAAGTTTCACTTGCTCACCCTGTATAAGCGTTTCTCTAACAACATCAAAAAAACTTTCAACCAAGTCTTTCGAATCTTTCTTAGATAGCCCTACTTCATCTACTAAGTTTTCTGCAATATCCGCTTTTGTCAACGCACCCATAGAATTACCCCCTAACAACAACTCCAAGCTGACTTTCTAAAGCCGCTAAGATTTGCTCAACAGATTTGTTTATTTCTTCATCACTAAGAGTGTGCGAAGGATGTTGCCACGTCAAGCCTAATGCGACACTTTTTTTCGTATCATCAATACCTTGGCCTTGGTAAACATCAAAAACAGAGACCTCTTTGAAAGCCTCTCCACCCTCTTCCATGATAATTTTTTGCAAACTTGCGACAGGTATTTCTCTATCCGCAAGCAAGGCAAAGTCACGACGAACTTCAGGGAATTTAGAGATCACTTTGTAAACAGGTAACTTGCCCGTTAACACGGCATCTAAGTTTAGATCAAAAAGGTAAACAGTCTGATTACAACCTAACGACTTAGCAAATTGCGGATGCAACTCACCAAACACACCCACCTCTTTACCTGCTATGATAACTTTAGCTGATCTACCTGGATGCAAATAGACGACATCAGCTCGCTCGTAAGACGGCATATCACCATCATTTAAAGCAAACAATGCCTCTACATGTGACTTCACATCATAGAAGTCAACCTTATCACTATTGTGGTACCAAGCTTCTGGCTCACGAGAACCAGCAATCAAGCCTGCTAAGCGCTCTTGTTGATCAAGCTGCTCTAAAGCATCCACACTCCCAATAAAGCGACGACCTGTCTCAAACATACGGACACGGCTTTGCTGGCGGTTTTGATTGTGCAGATAAGCTTTCATCAAACCTGGAATTAAACTTGGACGCATAACCCCCATTTCAGCAGAAATTGGATTCTCTAACGGTACAGGCTCAACATCAGGTACAAACTTTAAGCTAGACTCCTTATCAATGAAGCTATAAGTAATCGCTTCTTGGTAGCCTTGAGCAACCAAGGTCGCTCGCATTGTTTGAATGCTCGTTTGCGCTTCTGCAGCTGGAGTAAAGTTTACAGCTGCTGTCGGCATATTTGCTGGAATATTTTCATACCCATAAATACGCGCAACCTCTTCGATCAAATCAGCTTCAATCGCTATATCAAATCGATGGCTAGGCGCACGAGTAACCCAATGCTCATCGGTCACTTCAACTATATCCAAATCAAGTCGAGTCAAAATATCAGTTACTTGATCTTTTGCGATAGTTACAGCTAAATATTGATCTAACTTAGCACGACGAAGCGTTACTTCATTTGCTCTAGGCAAATCATCTTGGCTTACTTGCTCAGTCACTGGTGCAACCTGACCGCCAGCAATCTCAACAATCAAAGATGTCGCACGTTCAATTGCTTTATTTTGAAGCTGAGCATCCACACCACGCTCAAAACGATGCGAGCTATCAGTATGAAGACCGTAAGAGCGCGCTTTACCGGCCAATGAAATAGGCGCAAAGAATGCAGACTCCAAAAAGATATTTTTAGTCTCTTCACTGACACCTGAGCCTTCACCACCCATGATACCAGCCATCGCTAATGGTTTAGACTTATCTGCAATAACCAAAGTATCAGCTCTTAAGCTAATTTCTTGACCATCTAACAAAGTAAGTTTTTCACCTTCGTCCGCCATACGAACAATGATGGACTCAGAAAGCTGATTCAAATCAAACGCATGCATCGGCTGCCCCAATTCCAACATTACGTAGTTAGTAATATCGACAATTGGATCTATTGAGCGAACACCACTACGACGTAACTTTTCAGTTAACCATAGAGGAGATTCAGCCTTAACATTAACGCCTTTAATAACGCGCCCAAGATAGCGAGGACAAGCTTGTGGTGCCTGTACATCAACTGCAAAAGTATCTTTAATTTGTATTTCAGCTGGAACAATTTCAACCGGCGTTAAATCTACTTGGTTTAGTACACCAACCTCACGCGCTAAACCATGAATACTCAAACAGTCACTACGGTTTGGCGTCAAATCAACATCAACAATAGCATCGTTTAAGTCTAGGTATTCACGGAAATCACTTCCTACTGGTGCAGACTCTGCTAACTCTAACAAACCATCAGAATCATCACTCAAACCCAACTCAGATGCTGCACATAGCATTCCGAAAGATTCTACTTGGCGTAATTTTGCTTTTTTGATCTTAAAGTCTGGCCCAAGTACCGCTCCAACTTTCGCAAAAGGAATCTTTATCCCTTCACGTGCATTTGGCGCACCACAGACAACTTGAAAGGTTTCTGTACTATCAGTCACTTGACACACTTTCAATTTATCAGCATTTGGATGTTTCTCGGCAGACAAAATTTGCCCAACAACAACACCTGTAAATTCTTCTGCTACTGAACAAACTTCATCTACTTCCAAACCAGCCATAGTAATTTGACTAACCAGTTCATCTGTTCCGATAGCAGGATTGACCCATTCTCTTAGCCAATTTTCACTAAATTTCATATCTTTTATCCTGAGTCTTTAATTATTTGAACTGTTTAAGGAAGCGCAAATCGTTTTCAAAGAACATACGTAAATCATCAACACGGTATCTCAGCATAGCAAATCGCTCTACGCCCATACCAAATGCAAAGCCAGTATATTTCTCAGAATCTATTCCAGACATTTCCAATACTTTAGGATGCACCATTCCACACCCAAGTACCTCTAGCCAAGACCCTTCACCTTTACTGTTAATGCGCCAGATATCCACTTCAATAGATGGCTCAGTGAAAGGAAAATAACTAGGTCGGAAACGCGTTTTAACATCATCTTCAAAGAAGACATTTAAGAACTGCTGCAATACACCTTTCAAATCGGCGAAAGAAATATTTTCATCTATCAACAAACCTTCTACCTGATGAAACATAGGTGTATGTGTTTGGTCAGAGTCACAACGATACACACGACCAGGACAGACAATGCGAATAGGTGGCTGAGTTTGTTCCATAGTACGAACTTGCACTGGCGATGTGTGCGTACGTAATACAGTGTTAGCATTAAAGTAGAAAGTATCCTGCATAGCACGCGCTGGATGGTGCTCTGGAATATTTAATGCTTCAAAGTTGTGGTAATCATCTTCAATCTCAGGACCAGCTGCGACATCAAAACCAATACCACGGAAAAAGTTCTCAATACGCTCTTGCGTACGTGTAACAGGATGCAGACCACCCACTTCTTGACCTTTACCAGACAAGGTAATATCAATCGTTTCGGTTGCTAATTTTGCATTTAAAGCTTCTGTCGCTAAGATTTCTTTACGCTTAGCAATTTCAACCTGAACCTGACCTTTGGCCTCATTTACAAGCTGACCGAATTTTGGACGGTCTTCAGCGGATACATTCGCAAGCTGTTTAAGTAAAGCGGTTAATGCGCCCTTTTTCCCTAAATAACGTACACGAATCTCATCCAGTGCAGATTCGCTATCAGATGCGCTGACTGCGGCAAGAGCATCAGCCAGTATCTGCTTAAGGTTTTCCATTTTTTAACTCCCAAAAATAAAATAGGGGAAGAGCATAGCTCTTCCCCTATCAAAGACTGCATTGAGATAACCTTAAATTCTGTGTCACCCTTCTAACAATATAACTTGTTAAATATGACACCGACAAAAGATCACCTCTAAAGTGCTACGTCTAAAATTAAGCCAAGCTAGCTTTCGCTTTTTCAACGATAGCCGCAAAAACTTCTTTTTCGTACACAGCAAGATCAGCCAATACTTTACGGTCGATTTCAATTGCAGCTTTTTTCAAGCCAGCAATGAAACGGCTGTAAGACATGCCATTGATACGTGCAGCAGCATTAATACGAGCAATCCATAGAGCACGGAATTGACGCTTACGCTGACGACGGTCACGGTACGCATATTGACCTGCTTTGATAACCGCTTGTTTCGCTACGCGAAACACACGACTACGTGCACCATAGTAACCTTTTGCTTGCTTTAAAATCTTCTTATGACGGCGACGAGCCTGAACACCACGTTTTACGCGAGGCATAATATAAACCTTTTACTAATTAAAATTGATTAAAAAAAACTATTAAATGTAAGGACACATACGAGTGATCAATGGAGCATCACTTGCAGCCACTTGGTTCAAAGAACGCAGGTGACGTTTACGTTTAGTAGACTTCTTAGTCAAAATATGACTAGTATGAGACTGCTTATGTTTAAAGCCGTTCGCTGTACGTTGGAAGCGCTTAGACGCGCCACTGTGTGATTTAATTTTTGGCATGATAACACCACTCTCGCATTCGTTAATGTTAATGTAATTATTGGCCCCTTATTACTAAGAGGCGTTTAATTACTTCTTCTTTTTAGGGGCCAGCACCATAGTCAATTGACGACCTTCCATTTTCGCAGCTTGTTCAACTACACCATATTCACCTAAGTCTTCAGCGACACGGTGCATAAGTTGCATGCCAAGCTCCTGATGGGCCATTTCACGGCCACGATATCTTAGAGATACCTTAGCCTTATCCCCTCCTTCAAGGAAACGTATCAGGTTGCGGAGTTTTACCTGATAATCCCCTTCCTCCGTCCCTGGACGGAATTTAATTTCTTTTACTTGGATCTGCTTTGCATTTTTCTTTTGAGCAGCTTTCGCTTTCTTTTGCTCAAAGATATGCTTTCCGTAGTCCATAACTTTACAAACAACTGGATCAGAGTCAGCAATTTGCACTAGGTCAAGCTTCTCTGCTTCCGCTGCTGCTAGCGCTTCTGCAATCGAAACGACACCAACTTGATCACCATTAGAAGCGATCAAACGCACTTCAGTTGCTTGAATATTCTCGTTGATTTCTGGACGCTGCTTACTCGCTTGACGTCCACGATTCATATTACCTTTTATAGCTCTATCTCCAATTATTGTTTACGACTACGGCGGGCAACTTCAGCATGAAGCATTTCCTCAAAATCCGTAATACTCATGACACCGAGATCATCACCAGTACGGGTACGAACAGCAACTTGTTGTTGTTCGACTTCTTTATCCCCTACTACGATCAGATACGGCACTCGTTGTAGAGTGTGCTCGCGAATTTTAAACCCGATCTTCTCGTTTCTCAAGTCAGTTTTGGCTCTTAAGCCATTAGAATTAAATCTTTTTACCAAATCTTCGCAATATTCCGACTGTCGATCGGTAATATTCATCACCACAACCTGTTCTGGTGATAACCATGCAGGCAGAGAGCCTTCGGTTTCTTCAATCAAAATACCGATAAAACGCTCCAACGAACCTAAAATAGCTCGGTGCAACATTACTGGCGTTTGACGTGTTCCATCTTCAGAAACAAACTGTGCGCTCAATCGTGACGGCATAGAGAAATCACATTGGATAGTACCACACTGCCAAACACGACCAATGGCATCTTTTAAAGAGAACTCAATTTTTGGCCCGTAAAAAGCACCTTCACCAGGTAGTTCTTCCCAGTTTAAGTCAGCAGCATTTAATGCTTCTGCTAAAGCTTTTTCAGACTTATCCCATACTTCATCCGATCCAACTCTCTGTTCTGGTCGAGTGGAAAGGCGATATATAATATCAGTAAAGCCAAAATCATCATAGATTTCATGCAAAAGCCTAATAAAAGCGGACACTTCTTCTTGAATCTGATCTTCCATTACGAAAATATGACCATCATCTTGAACAAAGTTACGTACACGCATAATGCCATGCAATGATCCTGATGGTTCATTCCTATGACATGAACCAAACTCCGCCAAGCGTAGTGGTAAATCACGGTAACTTTTCAGCCCTTGATTATACACCTGAACATGACAAGGACAGTTCATTGGTTTAATCGCATAATCACGGTTTTCTGCATGAGTAGTGAACATGCCACTACTAAACTTACCCCAGTGACCAGACTTCTCCCACAATACTCTATCTACAATTTGTGGGGTCTTAATTTCTTGATAACCATTTTCGCGTTGTTTATCACGAATATACTGCTCAATAGCTTGATATAAACTCCAGCCTTTATGATGCCAGAAGACCATGCCTGGCGCTTCTTCTTGCATATGGAAAAGGTCTAACTTTTTACCTAGCTTACGGTGATCACGTTTTTCGGCTTCTTCTAAACGATGCAAATGCCCTTTAAGCTCTTTTTTATCGTTCCAAGCAGTACCGTATATACGTTGAAGCATTGCATTATTTGAATCGCCGCGCCAATAAGCGCCAGCAAGCTTCATTAATTTAAAGTGACGTAATACACGGGTATTCGGTACGTGTGGTCCACGACACATATCTGTGTATTCTTCATGATGATAAAGACCGACTTCAGAAATAGATTCATCAAGTCCATCAATCAATTCAACTTTATAATCTTCTTCACGTTCAACAAACAAAGCTCTTGCTTCTGCAACAGGTGTCATACGTTTATTAACGTCATAATCTGTTTTAATCAGTTCGCCGATACGTTTTTCAACTGCAGCCATATCTTCAAGCGTCAAAGAACGCTCGTAATCAATGTCATAGTAAAAACCATTTTCAATGGTTGGTCCTATTGCCATTTTAGCAGTTGGAAAAAGTTGTTTGACTGCGTGTCCAACAAGGTGAGCAAAAGAGTGACGAATAATCTCAAGACCATCCTCATCTTTTCCTGTCACTATACTTAAATTTGCATCTTGATTAATTAGTTCGCATGCATCAACTAGCTTACCATTGATTCGCCCTGCTACGGTCGCTTTCGCTAGACCAGGACCAATATCTTGAGCTACTTGCATTACAGTGACTGAATCTTCGAAAACGCGTTGACTACCGTCAGGTAAAGTTATTACTGGCATTTTATTCCCCTATCGAGGTCAGTGGTGCTCGATACCAAAGAGCACATGGAAATTGAGCCAAGTAACCTAACATTTTCAAGCTAAAGATGCGACTCAATTATGTGAATCATTTTGTGTTTTTCAAGACTTTTAAAATTAGTCTTAAATCATTCTGTTTTTATCTTGTTTGAGCATGGACTTTATTTTTTTCCAAGGTAAAATTGCGCTCCGTTTCACAACAATCTCTAACAAATTCCTTAAAGGCACTATGGAACTTAATTTACTTGAAAATTACTGCATTGAGACGACTCAAGCAGAACCTGACTTATTGCTTGAGCTCATCGAGAAAACTTATTCAGACATGGGCTACCCAAATAAGTTATCAGGTAAAACCATAGGCCGTACTCTCAAACTTCTAACCAGTTTGATGAAACCAAAGAAAGCGCTAGAGATTGGTATGTTTACTGGCTATTCTGCACTATCAATAGCTGAAGGCATGCCTGAAGATGGAAAACTTGTTTGTTGTGAGACCAATCCCAGAGCAATTGACTTTGCTCAATCCTTTTTTGATCGCAGTCCACACGGGCACAAGATCACTCCTATTTTTGGACCAGCTCTAGATACCATTGCATCATTTGAAGCTGAAGCTAATTACGATTTTGTCTTTATCGACGCTGACAAACGTAATTACCTTAACTACTATGAATCGGTGGTGCCATTAGTTAGGTCTGGCGGACTTATTGTAATCGATAACTCAGTTTGGCAAGGACGAGTACTTCAACCTGAGGAAAACAGCGATCACGCTGTCGCTGCAATGAACCAACGCATACTTGAAGATGAACGGGTAGAAAACGTTCACTTGAATATCCGAGATGGGTTAAATCTCGTTTTAAAAAAATAACCCCTACTTAATTTAAAGTCCACACACCTGCCACCGCCATTAGCTTGGCAGGTGATGTTGTATTTTATGCTATTCAAAAGATAAATCGAAAGAGGCAGCGATTTTGGTCGTTTTTAAAATTACGAATAACGAAACAAACAAAAACTATATAGGGACGTCATTCAATGATGCCTTTCAACGCTTTGAGCAGTATGTTGATGCGGCAGGCGAAGGCTTAGACTTCCCTTTGTATGAAGATATTCGTACCTATGGTGCAGACTCTTTTTCTGTAGAAGAGCTTTATGAAACAAATGATAAAGAAGAGCTTTACGAACTTGAGCAAGATTATGTTGCTATATACAGTGGTGTAAGCTTACGTGGTTACAAAATTGGTCAATCAACTGCTAAACCCGTTTTCACAGGTTTTGGTAGCAAAGCTAAATTTGATGCTAACGGTGTATCTACGGCTGAAGTACCTAAGAAGACAACACGTAAAACAGCAAAAAAAGCTGAACCAAAAGCGGCAGCACCTACTATTGCTAAGAAACCAAGCTCACTATTCGGTGAGTTAATTGGTGAAGATCGACTAGACGGCCCTTCTTCAGCAACATTTGAAGATGTGAAAAAGCCTTCAACTATCAGTCGCCCTAGCACAAAGAGCAAAGCACCTAGCAAAGCCAGCATCCAAAAGATGCTACGTGAAGCAGAAAAAAGCGCTAAGCAAGAGCGTGAAGAAAAGCTAAAATCTGCTCAACAAGATCAAGCAGAAGAAATGGCGTTAATCATGGCTAAAATTGATATGACTTCTAAGTCTGCTACATCTGCATTTCGTCGTAGAAAAAGCTAAATATTCGCTTTTCTAAGCCAAATAAAAAGCCCAATCTAATAAATTAGATTGGGCTTTTTTAATGCTCATCAACTGACGATTAAAGCTTAAACCATAAGTTTAAGTGCGTGCTTTTTTCAGAGTATCCGAAATTAAGAAAGCAAGCTCTAAAGATTGATCAGCATTTAAACGTGGATCACAATGAGTATGATAACGATCTGCAAGATCAGCTTCTGTTACTTGAAAAGCACCACCAACACATTCAGTCACATTTTGGCCCGTCATTTCAAAGTGAACACCACCGGCATAGCTGCCTTCAGCTTTGTGCACTTCAAAGAACTGCTGAACTTCACGTAAAATACTATCAACGGCACGTGTTTTATAGCCATTTGATGCTTTTACAGTATTGCCGTGCATAGGATCACTACTCCAAACAACCTGTTTACCTTCACGTTCAACAGCCTGAATAAGTTTAGGCATACCTTCTGCAACTTTATCAGCTCCCATACGCACTATGATATTTAAACGACCCGCTTCATTTTCAGGGTTTAATGTATCTATCAAGCGAATTAGGTCTTCAGGATCCATTGTTGGCCCAGCTTTTACACCGATAGGATTTTTCACACCGCGCAAGAATTCAACATGAGCACCATCTAACTGACGAGTACGATCACCAATCCATAGCATATGTGCAGAGCAATCATACCAATCACCCGTCAAGCTATCTTGTCGAGTCAAAGCTTCTTCATAAGGTAACAGCAAAGCTTCATGAGACGTATAGAACTCTGTTTCTCTTAGTTGAGGCACGCTAGAATCAAAGCCGCATGCTTCCATAAACTGTAGAGATTCATTTATTTTATGAGCAATTGCTCCATAACGCTCACCTGCTGGACTATTTGCAACAAAGTTAGAGTTCCACTTTTGCACTTCATGTAAATCTGCAAAACCACCTTGAGCAAAAGCGCGCAAAAGGTTCATTGTTGCTGAGCTTTGATTGTAGACGCTCAATAAACGCTCAGGATCAGGCACTCGAGCTTGTTCTGTAAAATCAATACCATTAATGATATCGCCACGATAACTTGGCAATTCAATACCATTAATAGTTTCAGTATTTGCTGATCTAGGCTTAGCAAACTGCCCAGCCATACGACCAATTTTGACTATTGGACATTTACCTGCATAAGTCAGAACAACTGACATTTGCAACATAACTTTAAATGTATCGCGAATGTTATTTGCGTGAAACTCAGCAAAACTTTCTGCGCAATCACCACCTTGGAGTAAAAATGACTTTCCTTGCGCTACTTTTGCAAGGGCACTTTTCAATTGACGCGCTTCACCTGCAAACACTAGAGGAGGCATTGCTGATAATTTATCTTCTACCGCTTTCAATTGCGCTAGATCTGGATAAATTGGCTGTTGTAATGCTTCTTTTGCTCTCCAACTAGTGACATCCCACTGACTCATATTCTCTTCAACCTTCTAATTCACTTTCTCTTTTTTCATCTTTAATTTAGCAGCATCTAACGTGCTACTACCCACAATATTTCTGCATCTTCTTCCGACAAAGACACAAGCGCATGCCCCATCGCAGCATCATAATACACGCTGTCGCCTTCTTTTAGTTCAATCGGTTGATAAAATTCTGAGAAAAAATTTATTGATCCATTTAGCACCAACAAAAATTCTTCACCATCATGCCTAACCCACTCTTTAAATTCTTCAAACTGACGTGCTCGCACTTTAGTTTTAAAGGGAACCATTTTCTTACGACTAATAGAAGGATTTAATAACTCATGCTCATAAGTCGCTGTTGGATGAGGCTCTCCCGAGCCTTTTCGGGTAATATCACGACGTCCAGCAATAGAGTTTGGTGTGGTTTCAACAAATAGCTGAGGTAAATCCATACCTAAGCCTTGTATCAACTTTTGTACGATCGTAAAACTTGGTGACACTTGATCATTTTCTATTTTAGATAACGTCGATCTGGCGATGCCAGTACGCTTACTAACTTCTTCCAATGTCCAGCCTTTACTTAAACGAATTTCTTTAACTCGCTTACCTAGCTCCAATGGTTCTACAAAATTATCTGGCTCTGCTGCTTTAGCCGTTTCAAGCGATGGTCGACTTACCATAATACACCCTTAAACAATCAAGAGATAAAGTGTACTAAAAGTCTCGCCGTTAACCTATCCAGAATTAGTCTTTTTATCACCACATAACGACAAAGACCTGCTTTTAGCAGGTCTTTCTCTTACTAACTCAACTATTTATAGCAACTAATAGTAATTAACCATCAATATTAATCGTATATTCCTGATCATTATAAATGATTGACACAGAGTCAGAACTATCAACTCCACCACTATTATTTGAATCAAAGTCTGAGCTATTACCAAAAGAAGCTACATCTGAACCATCTACTTTCACAGCGCCATCAGTCACACTCACATGACTAGATAAGAACTCTGCAATAGCATCTGTGGAAGCATCTGCTCCCGGAGCATCAGATAACCCCTCAAGAAGCTCCGTAATATCCAATGAATCTTCTCCGGCATTGAAATCAGTAATGGTGTCTGACGTATCTTCAAGGATAAACATATCAGAGCCAGTTCCACCCGTTAAAGTATCGCTACCTGAACCACCGGCTAATATGTCGTCATCAGCACCACCAGATAATGAATCATTACCACCTTCACCGATAAGAATATCATTGCCTGCATCACCTAATAGGGTGTCATTGTTTTCACCACCATAAAGTAGGTCAGAGCCGTCTCCACCGTAAAGTTCATCATTACCTGTACCACCTTCAAGTAGATCTGAACCATCTCCACCATAAAGGTCATCGTTATTAGAACCACCTTCTAGCCAGTCATCGCCATCACCGCCTGAAAGCAAGTCATTACCACTTTGACCAAGTAGGTGATCGTTATCATCTCCACCATAAAGACTGTCGTTTTGAGATCCGCCATCTATGTAATCGTTACCGGAACCGCCATCAATATAGTCAGATCCAGATTGTCCAAGAATATAATCGTCACCGCTCTCACCATAAATAGTATCTTTATCAGAGCCACCATCTATGTAATCGTTACCGGAACCGCCTTCAATATAGTCTTTACCACTTTCTCCTTCGATGTAATCGTCACCACCCTCTGCATATATAGTGTCTTTATCCGATCCACTATTTATCGCATTAGCATTATCATCCGCTTGAACAGTGTTTTTCTCCCAATCATTACTAACGCTATATGTGGCCGCATTACTTGCTGTATTAGAACTTGCATAATTTGAATCACTATTTTGAGTAAAGGCCGCAACGCTATCCTCCAAACTTTCAACAGTCTCAACAAATGCTACTGAACCATCAGCACTCACGCCTGAGGTAGCAGTATGATTCGTAGGATATTCACTACCGCCTAATGCATTGTAAGTTGCTCCGCCATCATCAGAAAGCTGTACATCTAACACATAAGCACCACCTTGATCCCAGTAAACAATCTCAATGCTATGCTCACCATCAGAAGCAATAGTGAAAGTTTCTGTTCGTGTGGTTGGTGCTTGGTTGAAATCTGCAGACGCTACAACCACACCGTCCACCTTAATTTGATAACCATCATCTGCATATACCTTGATGCTATAAGTACCAGCATCAAGAGAAACATCACCTGTCATATACAGAACTGCATCACCAGTCTCAGTACTCGGATTAGAACTTAAGCTTGCTGCATCGTTGCCTAAGAAGTTCTCTAAATTAGTTCCTCGACCTAAATCACCACTTCCATAGTTATAGCTAATTTCCGTTGCGGTAAAGGTTGCAGTAGATGAGTTAGAATTAACAACCGACATAGCATCAGCAATATCAGACAAATTACCATTCGTAGAGTCATCATAAGCGAAGTATTGACCACTTAAGCCAGCAATAGTCGTTGTTGTACCTTCAACGTTAACGGTTTGTGTAACAGATTCACTTGTTCCACCTTCAGAACTTGTCACACTAACAGAAATATCAAAGCTATCGGTCACATCACCAGTATCTAACTGCAAACCGCTAATTTGTGACTCAGTAAGTGAATAAGAACCATCCTGATTGGCGCTAATGGCATTATCATCACTATCCAATAAAGAAGCGCCGGTTGGCAATGCTGCAATTGAGTAAGTTAAAGTTTCACTACCATCATTATCGGTTTGTGCTGCAGTAATAGTAAGATCTCGAACAGAACTACCAGAATCAAGAGTCGCTTGAATATTTGACACATCAACTTCTTCATTACTGCCCGTACTATCAACACTAAACTCAACTGCTACCTGGCCATTACTATCTAGTACAACTGAATAACTATTGCTCTGTGATTGCGATGCACTATCGCTCTGACTATACACAAAGCTTTCTAATAACGAGCCATTTGCAGATACTTCATAACTATCCGCGTAAGTACCACTTGATTCCCAACCACCTGAAATTAACGAATCAAAAGATAATGTTACTGTCTGCCCTGCATTCTCTACACCAAAGTCTAAAGTACGAGTTTGACTAACTTCAGATGAAGTATTGAGGCCTAAATCACTCACGTTTGAGCTAGTTAATGTCGTACTTTCAGAACTAGCATCGCCTAGAGTGATAGTTAATGTCGGTATATCAGCGACTGCACTAACATCTATATCTAAGGTTGAAGTATCGTTTGTGTTTGTTGTGTAGGTAATTTGTGGCACATCACCAGACCAGTCTTCAACCGGTGTAAAGCTGTATGAACCATCTGCATTAATAACAATATCACCAACATTATTAATCGTAACCGTATCACCCGCATTAGCGGTTTGACCATCAACGGAGAATGTTGAAACGCTAATCACAGAATCAGAAATATCGTTAGCAAGCACACCTTGAGCAGCATCAACAGAAACAACAGTATCTTCACTTGAAGAGTATGAGTCAGCAACAGTGACAACGTCATTTTCAACATCAATGCTCAGCGTATTAACAACAGTGTCTCCGTCATTATCAACCACAGTATAAGAATAAGTGAGTGTTTGAGCTCCACTTGACTCAACCTGAGTAATGAGAGCATTTGAAGCCGTAAAGGTATAAGTGCCGTCACCATTAATAACAAGCGTACCATTAGTATCAGTGGTCGTTGCCGCAACAACAGAGCCACCATCAGCTCCTGCATCTAGATCAAGCGTTCCTGACACAGATTGATTCTGCGCTGGTGCATCGATATGTGCGGTTAACGCATAATTACCAGTCGCCCCTTCAGCCGTACTAATAGTAGTAACCGTATTATCATTTGAGTCAGTAAAGCCTTCAATCACCACAGTATATGTTTGACCATCAACAACAACGTCCACACTTTGTGTTGTAATTGTTACCGTATCATCTGTATTACTTCCACTGTTTGAAGTTGCATCATGTGCAATAGCTAATGCAATAGTGACAGCAGTAGTAGTGCCGTTTATTTCAAGATCAAATGTCATGTCTAGATCTGCAGACTCAAGCGAACTAGTCCCGCTTGAAATAGCGGTATTAACATGAGAGAAATCGAGTAAATCGAAGCTTTCGCCACTTTCTACATTTGAACCAGAGCTTGAAGTGATAGCAGTATCATCTGACATTGATAAAGAAGATGCACCAGAACTCCCTGTTCCCCAAGCAATACTATCTATCAATGCATCTGAATCATTGTCCGTTTCGGTCACTTCATTTTCGTCAGGTGCATAGGTTGTATCTGAGAAGCCTGCTTCAAAGTTTTTAACAACAATGGTGTCTGCACCAGTAAGAGTAAGACTGGCCGAACTAGTCGTCGCATCAGGCGAGTCATCTTCAATCGTTACACTTACTGTTTCAGTTGTCTCATTAGTACCATCATTAACAACGACATCAAGATTAAAACTTAATTCATCTTCTTGTGTATTATCTGCGTGATCAACAGCTCCACTCAAGGTTGTTGTATACGAGGCATTACCATTAACATCAGGGTCTGTCGAGACGATACGAATAACCTCAACACCCGCAGCAGTACCAATTATGGTATTAGTGCCATCTCCACTCCAAACGATAGCTACACCATTTGATGTCAGAGCATCAGTTGGCTCACTTAAGGTAATGGTTAAATTATCATTTTCGACATCAGACACACTAAAGTTCGACGTGATACTAGTAAGGTTCGTTGTGTCAGAATTCCCACTTGTATCTGTATTAGCGCCTGCAAGCCCTTCTTCAGATACTCTTGCATCAGACAGTGAAGTGATAATAGGAGCACTGTTAGAAGTATCTAGATCCAAAGTATCAGTTGCTGTGCTTGTATTGCCTGCATCATCTGTTACGAGAGCGGTGACATTAATAGTGCCATCAGTTAAACCACTAAGGTCTGTATCAGGCACTGTCCAAACACCACCAACCAGAGTAGCTGTCGCTGTTACACTCATATTATTCGAGTCAGTAAAGGTCACTACAACGCTATCGGCATCATTATCAACACCAGCTAGACTTACTGATACATGAGCAACTTCTGATTCATCTGTTTCTTCATCAGAGGCTGCGACTGTAACACTAAAGTTATTATCAACATCCGCTGAAGTATCTACCGCATGAGTGGAAGCGCCGGTGCTATCAACTGCATTGCCTGCTGCATCACTTGAGTTAACCACCACATCAAACGCTGTGTCAGCAGCCAAGTCGCTACCTGCCACATCCACAGTCCAGTTGCCATTTTGGTCTACTGTGGTTGAGTAGTCTTGACCATTGATCGTCATGGTCACGGTATCGCCTGTTGCGATATCGCCACCTGATGCCGTACCAGACACAGCAATGGTCTCACCGCTTTCAGTTGCGTTGATCACATCATCCGACGTAATTGCGTTAACCGCTACTGAACCCGCTGTTGCTGAGGTATCTACCGTATGAGTTGAAGTGCCAGTGCTATCAACAGTATTGCCTGCTGCATCACTTGAGTTAACAACCACATCAAACTCTGTGTCTGCTACCAAGTCACTGCCGTCCACATCAACAGTCCAGTTGCCATTTTGATCAACTGTGGTTGAGTAGTCTTGACCATTG
>NZ_JXYC01000059.1:0-736 GCF_000967665.1 Marinomonas sp. S3726
GGTGGTTGCTTTCACCGAAGAAATTGAAGCGGCTAAGGCGTTAATTGACTCGTGTTTATCACGCTGGAGTGAAGGTGCAAACGGCAACATTAAGGCGGTCGTTGGTCAAGCATTTCGAACGAATAATAAAGACGAAATTAAGACTGGAAAAATTCTTGATTTGATGCGTTTAAACATCGAAGACGAAGAATGGAACCGGGCAATGGAAGCGTTAAGAGACGCTTTAAAGTCTGTCGGTACTGCGGTTTATGTTCGCTTTTATGAACGCGTCGAAAACACAAATCAGTATGCTGCAATTCCACTTGATATCTCAGCTTTGTAGGAGGTGCAACGTGGCGAAAAGTAACCCAAAAGATCCTATCGAATTAGCTGTTGAATCTGTTTTGGTTTGTCCTTTTTCGATTCGTGATTATGAGCGTTATTTAGAGAAATTAGTGTCTAGAGCAGCTATTGAATTAAGCGGTGTTCAAGGTAGTACAAAAGCGGCTTCATTTGTAAAAGGTGTGGGGTGCTGCTTGGAATTAGAACACGGTGGTCGGGCCTAATGGTCTACTTTCATTTAGCGCATGCAGCAGGCGTTTCTAAGCTGCTGCTCGCTTATGACGTAACTGTAATTAAAGCCCAAGCAAACAAAAATGGCGTGCAAATAGTCACTAAAGAGCCTCTCCCAGTTCAGTTGTTCGAGTTTATTGAAAATGAATCAGAACTGGGGAAATTCCTCTTTGGGGTCTGGGTA
>NZ_JXYC01000060.1:0-519 GCF_000967665.1 Marinomonas sp. S3726
TTCCTCTTTGGGGTCTGGGTAAAACAGGAGCAGGATAATGACTAAAAAACGCAATCCAATGGCGGCAATTCACGCCGCAAAGCGTGACCTTAGAATGGATGATGATACCTACCGAGCAATGCTTTTTAATATCACTAATAAGCGTAGCGCGAAGGATTTAAACCAAGGTGAAATTGGTAAAGTGTTAGACCATATGCGCAAACTTGGCGCAACCAAACTGGGCAAAACAAAAACGTCTTACCCCGGTAAACCGCACAATTTTGATAAGCACGAACAGATGGCAAAAGTTGAAGCGTTATTAGCAGATTTAAGCCTACCTTGGTCTTATGCCGATGCCATCGCAAAACGCCAAATTGGTGTTGATAAAATGGCGTGGGTGACAGAGCCGCGTCATTTTAAATCTATCATTGCAGCACTATCAGTAGAGCAAGAAAAACAACAATTACTCGCCCGGCTTACCGACATTTTAAAAGAGCAAAATATGACGGTTCAGTCGTTTGAAGAAAAGCATTCTTCTCG
>NZ_JXYC01000061.1:0-5814 GCF_000967665.1 Marinomonas sp. S3726
TTCCATCTCTTCTTTAAGGTTGATTTTTTTAAGTTCAGAACTGGCGGTTAACGGCTTAGTCTTCATTAGGCTTTACCCAAGAGAATGCCACGGATACGGTCTTCAAGTTGTTCGCTCATACCGTCTTGTCCGTGTAATTCATCCGTCACGGCGTTGGCAGCTTCTTCTGCGTATTGCTTACGAATTTCACGCTCGCGCTTTTCGTTCACTGTAGCAGCTTGCTCTAAATGCTTAATGGCTAGGGAGAGTTCTTTTAATAACTTAGGTTCGACAACGTCTTCACCTTCTGACATTTTTAATGCGGTATCAAATGCCATTGTTCGCGTGAATTCATTGAGCAGTTTGCCAACTTGGCCTTGTGGCTCATTGCCTAATTTACCTATCCACATCTCGGCAATTTGACGCGACTCACGCATCTTTTTTCCGACGTCTTCCATACGCTGGCTATAGCGGTTAACCGCGCTCTTACTTACGCGAATATCTGAAAGCTCTTCTTCTAAAAGAAGGTTAACCCGTTGGGTGGCTTCTAACTGGCTTACTGCCGGATCACGAAGTAATGCTTGAAGCGCGTCTCTTATCTCATTAGGCAACCGATCAATGGATGATAATCGAGCCATATCAAGCTCCGGGGCCGGGGCGCTTAATACCCGGAACAGTTGCGTGACCTTTGGTTACGTCTAAACCGCGTTGGGTTAATGTAACGACATAAACCGTGGCAATTTCATCTAACGTGACCAGCCCTTGCTCTTTTAGCCAAAACAACTCTGTATGCAAATTGTCACGGCTAGTTGATAAGGCGTACATTTCTAAGCCGCGCTCAATCAATGAAGAAGGCGCACGGTAGTCAGTGTCTTCAGCTAATAAGCGAAGGATCACTAGACGCCGCTCTTTTTTTTCAAATTCTGCCAGAGCCATTATTTGCTCCCTTTATTGAGTAAGTAATCGTGAATACGCGTTGAGGTTTGATCCACTTTGTTAAGTGTTGATTTCATGCCTTCCATTTCAGCACGAAGCTCAGCAACATCTGCATGTGTTGCGGTTCTCTCTTCAAGCTTAAGAACACGTTTATCTAGGGTGTTTTGTTGGTTAACCACTTTATCTATCGCGGTACTGTTACGTTCTCGCCCCTTGTCGATAAACATCCAAACACCGATGATGATCATCACAAGCCATTGAATAAGGTCTAACCAAAACTTCCACTCGCTCCAATTAACTTGCTCCATTAAGGTTTCTCCCGTCGCTGTTGGCACCTGATACAACGTGTGGCAAAGGGCGCGGCTTCAAGGCGTCGCTTAGGGATTACTACATCACAGTCTTCACAAACAATGTCACCATCAACAATAGTTTGAACGCCTTTAGCCTGTTTACTAGAAGCAATTGAAGCGGCTCTAAACGTCTCTTCTGCAAGCGATGCTCTGTCTAAATCATCCATAACTAATCTATTAGCCTCGATTTGTTTGAACCTGTAATTGATCTCACTACAGGGTTATTGGCTCCACGCCTTTCTAGTGATCTGCCAATTGACCACGTCGCGCAAATACCGCCCCAAGCACCCCAGAATTCCAGAGGCAAATCAGCCAGCGGTGATGTATCAACATCCAATCCAAAACCATTTAGAATTCGACCGAGCAAAGGGAAAAGAACGTAATTAATACCGATGAAAGCGAGCCCAGAATAAACAACCGTAGGCCTTGCCCGCTTGGTGTAAGTGTCACCTTGTTTCAACTCGGCAACTAAAACGCGCTCTTTTGCACCAAGCTCTGCTCTAAGGGTTTGTTCTGTTTCGCTATCTCTATCCGCCACCAGTTGCTCAACCTGTAACTTAAACGCGGTTTTTTCATCTGGCGTTTCAATAAATCGGTCGGCAACATCCGCAACGGTTGACGCAAAGGCGCTCGCGCCTTTAGTAAAAATATTAGTAATCCAACTCATAGAAACCTCTATCTAGTAAATGCTTATCGAGTGGTCGAAATTTGCGCTTAATCCATGTTGGTACATCAAACCCCGGACAGGTTTTTTGGCTTAATTCGTTATGACCGTAAAGAGTAAGAACATCATCAATATTTTCTTCTAAACGTTGTATTAGTTTGAAAAGAGCTTCCCATTGGATGTGGTTAAATTTGTCAGTACCGATCATACAAATGCCAACGCTATTATGGTTATAGCCTTTAGCGTGTGCGCCTTCTTCAGTTAACGGACGCCCGATAGTAATAGCCCCATCTACTTCAATAACAAAGTGATAACCGATATGTTTAAGAGGATAAAGCGCGGGAGAAATTGTCATGTTGCGGCTAAATCCGCGTTCTTTGTGCCAGCCGTCTATTTGTTCAGCGGTAAAAGGTTGGCCGTTAGGCGTAGCCGCACAGTGGATGACAATGGATGTAATGTCTGAGAGATAACGTTTTTTACCCATGCTCTGTACCTAATTTAATTTTTTAATAGATTAGGTACAGGTTAAAGGCTCAAGGTGCTTACTGGGGATTCAAGCGTTTAGCGGAAATTAATTAAACAGGCTAGGTTGAATTCGGGCGGTATGAAGCTTGTGTTGGCTAGCGACAATATTGTAAATCTGAACGGATGTTAGACCGTATTCTAACGCTAATTCTTTATGGTTATTGCCCGTAAACTGGTGGTGATAGATCTTATAGTCACGAAAGGCTTTCTGCAATCTATCATCACGTGGCAAGTATAGTTGTCTACCACCTAAGTAATGCGCGACGGCAATCACGTTTGTTCTTGCTATTTCATAAGCGTTATCTGAAAGCTTAGGGTGTCTCGTTTTTATTTGGGCTTCCATCACGCTCATTAAGTCGTGGAGCGTTTTAGGCCATAATCGCGGGTCAGTATCTAACGTATCAATGTTATCTAATAGAGTTAGTAGATCATCGTCTGGTTGAAATAATTCGCTTTGAGATTCTTGCATTGGTTGCCCCTGAAAGTGTTTTGAACTTAAAGGGACTTTAGGGTGTGGTCATAGGAAAATCTTTAAAAACGGGGCAATAATTATTAACGGCTTTGAGAATTGTAAGAATTTCCGTATTGGCTAAGGATTTGAGCTAACGAGGCTTTTTTCGATGTTAATAGGTTGTAAAAGTGTTCGGAATGATAAAGTTTGTTTGACAGCTCTAAAACACTTATTTCACTACCGCTTTCTTCTTTAATGTGTCTGTGCGTAACAAGAAGCATTTTAAAAACGCCCGATGGGTTAACATTCGATATCTCCGAAATATAGACAATATTTCTGTTTAGCTCTTCAACAAGCTGCTTGGCTCTCGCGTCTCCTTCAGGACTTGCAGAAGAACCCAAAGAAGTAAAACTAAATAACAGAATGAAAATTAATTTGCACATTAGTTAAGCCTCCTTAACCCTAATGGGAATTTTGGATTTAGATAATAAATAGCTCATTGACGGTATAGATCTGGGTGTCTTCCATAATTTAATTCTTTCCTGTGTAGCCAGTGTAACCTTGATTTTTAACCCACAGGGCGAGCTCATCAGCGTTTGCAAAAATAATAGGTGATTCATTTTAAACCTCATTCTTTCTTTTTTAAAATAAACCAAATTGCACCGGCTATACCAAGAATGGCTAGAATTGGAATAGATAAAGTAATGAAAAACTCTTTTACGTCCCAGTTAAACCCGTTAAAAGCACCCCACAATATAAATAATAAAAACAATGGAATTGCTAAACTAAATATTCCATATAAAGCAGATAATAAAGCATTAAGCACATCAAAAAATTTCATTAATAAACCCTTCTTTAATTTTTCCTATTTTACGCGTTCTTTTTTTCTTCGTTTTCTCGGAAGTACTTTTCTAACTCTGCAAGACGTTTCTTAGCTTTGATGTCTTGGTAAATCTCTCTCTGATCCTTTTCGGACAGCTCCTTGTACATATCCCAAAATGAGCGTTCATTACTGCTTAGTTTTAGCTCTGGCTCAGTAGGCTGGCGGATTGATTTAGCCACATTTTCATGAGCCTCAACCATTTTATTTGTCAAGCTACCATTACCATCTGGGTCGACCTCTGCCGTGACTTTCGTCATCAGCTCCAGGTTATGCCTAAGCTCAGGCGACAATCCCAACCCGGTCAACACCCAAGTAATATCCACCTCAAATTCTTTATTTAACTTGAGCAAAAAGTCACCACTAGGGATCGCTTTCCCTTGCTCAATCTGACTTACGCTTCCATTAGAAACCGTCAAACGCTGCGCAAACTCGCGCTGATTCAGGTCGCCACGAACTTTTTTTACGCGGTCACCAATCTCTTTGCTCATATATGTATCCATGATTTGTTGACTTGCTCATAATTATGAGCAATACTTAAACTTAATCCAGAAATTTAATCTCTAGGGCTAATAAATTAACTAAGGAGAATACTACATGCACCCAGCGAAATTAAAAGCAGAAATAGCGATGGCCGAATCAAGTAGCGCCATTATTGCCGATGAATTAAAAGTTTCTTATTCATCAATATCCAATGTAATTAACGGTAAAAGCCGCTCAAAACGTATAGAAAAACGTATAGCCGAAATAATTGATATGGACCCCGAGGTATTGTTCCCACCGACAAAAACCACGGTTCGTAGAACATCAGAACAAATGCAGCGCAGCGCTTAAGGAGGGGTGATGGATGCACCAATGAATTGGCTTCGAGTTATCGACCTAACTAATCACAAAGTCTTAATTTCTGTTGAGCAAGAGGAAAGCGGAGCGTTGATTTTAAAAGTCTCGTTTTGGACAAACTCACGCTTTGAGGTAGTAACTCTACCCTTCAACAAACCTTTTGCCGAACATCTAGTACATGCGCTTGAGGCTTATAACGAAGATTCTGTCAAAAAGATTATCAACGTATTTTTACCTAATGATGAACAGTACGAGGTAGGCCGACCATGAATAAAGATAAAGAAATGGTTTCTTTTATAGAAAGTGCAGATCTAGGAAATGAACGTGATGTGGTTAATCAGATACTAGGGCAAGTACAAGCAACAGCATCAATTTCAAAGTTCACCGCGACAGTCGCGGTTTCTAAAATGGCTTTTATCAAGAAAAACAAGCTTTACAGAGGTTTAGAAGGTATGAAAGACCGCGACGGTCGCGGTTTGAATGGCACTTGGGAAGAGTTTTGCAAACTACTAGGCACATCTGCACCAAAAGCAAATGAAGATATTAATAACCTTCAAACTTTTGGTGAAGAAGCATTAGAGTCTATGTCAAGCATGGGCATTGGTTACCGCGAGATGCGTCAATACCGTCGTTTACCAGATGACCAAAAAAACGCGCTGTTAGAGGTGGCTGAAACGGGTAATAAAGAAGCGTTTGTTGATTTTGCTGAAGGGCTTATTTCTAAGAATGAAAAAGATAAGGAAGCTGTCACTAAAAAACTTGAGGAATCTAAAGCGGACTACTCGGCTCAAAGTGAACTATTAAAAGACAAGAGTGAAGAGTTAGACGCGACTAAGTTAGAACTTGAAAAAGCTCGCCGCCACTTACAGGGAATCTCTGTAGATAAAAAGAGCAAAGAAGTTCGTGATGAACTGGGCTCTACTACTTTTGAAATCGAAGCTTTATTGATGGGGCGAGTGCATGAAGGCTTTGAAATACTGTCTGGAGAAAATGCTGAAAAACACACCCGTTTTATGGCGCTTCAATTAAAACAAATTGAGCTGCAAGTCATTGCGCTACGCGATGAGTTTGGCTTACCTGAAGACCTCGGTGATATTGATGAACTCGACTGGGTCAAAGAACTAGATAGCGCGGAAGAGAAACAGTTCGATTTTGTTGAAGGTGAGTATATCTCTCACGAGAGCAAAGG
>NZ_JXYC01000062.1:0-1124 GCF_000967665.1 Marinomonas sp. S3726
CAAACTTCGATGCTTGGCGCTTTTATAAGCTGGTCTTCTTTAATACGTAACCAACCATCAGTGCGCGTCATGCCGTGCCGTCTATGCTTTCTCTTCGCGTTGTAATAGATGCGCCATTTCGCCGCTAGGGCATTAAGCTCTTCTAAGTTAGCAACAGGTTGAAATTTCAGCCCCGCTTCAAATGAGCGCTCAATAATGTTTCGAGCATTCTCAACTTGCCCCGTAGCCCTAGCATTTCCAGCCTTATGCGCAATGTCTTCTATGTTCAGTTGGCGGCATAAGTTCTTCGTCATTGAACTCGTGTTAGCACTACCCGGATCCATGTACAAAATCTTAGGCACACCGTGCATCACATCGCCGTTACTACGCTCTTGCATCGCGTTGATAAATACCGAGCATAAATTTTCACCTGATTCGGCCCCCATCACATACTCAACGTAAATCCAGCCAGAGGTGTGGTCTGTAATCTCATAAGACCAAACCCTATCAGCCATCACTTTTTGAAGGTTCTTTGGTTTGTTCTTATAAAATTCTTCACGCGCCATTACATGAAGCCCATTAGATGCGGCGGTTGGTTTTAGGTAATAAAGAACGCATAGACTCGCATCGATTTGCCAAACGTGGTTTGGGTGTAGACTCTGAACTTCAGCATGGGCGCTAGGTCGTAAAAGTTGATCCGGGTGGAGTTTGTAATGGCGCAAAGCTCTATGAATGGCAGACTCAGAAAGTGGTACAAGCTCGCCTGTTTCTTTATTAATACGAGCCGCTTTGATTTGATTGTCAGCTCTTAATGCTTCAACCGCATCAATCAAGCTATACAAGCGTTTACCGTTATTTCTAAGAGACTCCATCATGACACCCGATATCAAAATCGCTTCGTCTCTCTCTAGCCCTGTTGAACCCGTATCACCACGCTGCTTTCGTTTTGCTTTACCCATCAGTTCAGCTTTATAGCGGTGGAAAGTGTGAATACTAATATTGAGTTTCTCACACGCGTTGTTATATATAGTTTGACGCTCGCCATGCTGAGCCGCTTTCGCTTCTCTTAACGCATTGGTCATGACTTCTATTTGAATCGGAGTGAGCGAGGCCATTTTTATTCTCCTTTGCTCTCGTGAGAGATA
>NZ_JXYC01000063.1:0-2958 GCF_000967665.1 Marinomonas sp. S3726
TCAAATTTTTTGTAGTCATTCGAACATCAATTGCCGTAGCAATTAACAACTCGAACAACTTGCTGAAGTCTCTAGCGAGTGCCCACACAAATTATCTGATTAACTATTTTAAAGAGCGTCTGACTTACTAAACATGTTCTAAATAAGAGTGAACGTTTGTAGTTAGCTACTTGGTAGCTTGTCGGTGCAGCCTTGTTTGCTACCCCGTGTCAGTGGATGCGTATAATATACATCTCAGATTTTATGGCAAGCATTATTTTCAATTAAATCAAAATTATGCAAAAGTTTTTACCCCACAAGTCATTTTGAGGAACCACGCTCCTATCACCAAGTAAATATGTCAGTTTAAAGACATTATTAACTCTTAATTAGGTTAAATCAGCCTGCATAACTGACACATAGTGGCCTTTATAATCTACATGTTCAATAAGACTAAACCCTACTTTCGAATAGATACCGCCATTAAGCTTTTCAGTCTGTAGATAAAGCCTTTTTATTCCAAATTTTTTTGCCTGATTAATAACAGCTTGAACTAAACGTGTAGCAACACCTTCCCCTCTTGCTGAGCTTTTTACATAAACACCCCCTATCCAGTATTCGTAATCAGGGTAAATGTCCATTTCATGAATTTTAAGTTCGGCTGCACCAATTAACTCTCCATCTAACTTTGCCAACATCAATAATGGCGCCTTATCTCGATTCGTATAAGTCGCTAGCTTTGACTCTACTCTCCCCACTGTCATATCTGAGACATTCGATAACCATTGCTCAAAGTACCAACTGGCTACTTCTTTATAAGCCAAAGGCTCATCTGCCAGTAACATTAATTCCATTTTTTCACCCATCTATTTATATCGATTACTTAAGTACGTACAAACGAAAAATCTGTAGGGTAAGAATGAAGACCATCATAATCTCCCTTACTTAATACAACACCATGCACTCTTGCTATGGCATATACCATACTCATATGAAATGAAAAATTAGGGATAATATATTTGTGAATAAACTCGGATGGCGATAAAGCAACCTCAGTAAACCCCGCTTTGTCTATAAGCGTTTTACTATCATCTAGATTCTCAATCACAACAGTTTGCTCTAAGTACGCTTTGGTTTTCGTTATTTGCTCAAGTACCGCGCCTTTTCCTGAAACCTCTGAATAAAAAGAAACTAACTCAATAGCTACTAGTGGACAGTAGCCCCTTAATAAAAAGTTAGCTGCCACCTTTGCATTCATTTCTAGAGAAAACATATCATCAGATAAAGACAGAGAAAAAATATCTACAGGCACTTTAGCCACAATGACTTCAAGTTGAGCAAGGTAACCAATGAACAAAGACCTAATATCAAGACTCATAATTAAAACCTCTCTCCTTCCATCTCTTGATAAACTAGAACCTTAGCCATCTCTAGATCAATTAAACACGCACCTGGGCTCTCTTCTTTCACTTGCTTGTCAGTTTCATAAAAAACCATATACCTATAAAAATTAAGCGTACTCAAGTTTGAGTCAAGACACCATAACCGAACTTCTGCTGACGCACTCCCAACACTTGCCAATAACTTCTCTTCAAAAGCTTGATAAAGGCAACGACCGATACCGAAACCTTGGTACTTAGGTATCACATATAAAGAAGATAAGCTAAAACAGCGATTTAACTGACTTTCGCAGACATAAACTTTTTCATAACTTAAGAAACCAACCAATAAAGAAGTCTGCTTTTCAGAAAGCACTTCAAACACTAGAACCTCAGCTAAGCTTTCAGATATTATCTTATGCCATAGTTTCTCGCGGCGTTCTAAGTTATAACCTTGGATATAAGCTTCAGGCATTAAGCCTTGATATGCTTCACTCCAATTGGTGACATGAATTAACGCTATTTGGGTAACATCCTCTACAGATGCTTTTCTAAAATGAAACATAAGATCCTTTTATGTTTGAAGAGATGTGAACAGTAGATAACTTAACAAGCAATCATCCATCGAAGTTAGACACTTACTTATTACCTTTTAGCTAAAACCCATTCAACAAAAACCGATTTTTTTTCTCGATATGCACCCTGAGATAAGTCTTCACAGGACAATTTAAGCTTCTTGTATTGCTTTACTAGATCTGCATTAGCACAAAGAAGGTCTCGGAATTTCGAAAAGCATTCAAACTCAGACCCATTAACTACAACTTGAAGCGCGACATCCTCCTGTGAAATAGATTCCAGCATACAGAGCTCAGCCGTTCTTAACGTATCAACTTTCTCTTGAAAACCTAGAGAAGAGAGTAGCTTAACCGAACTCTCAAACTCATCGGCTTTAATGCCCACAAAAATATCTAAGTCACCTTTGGAAACAGCATACGGAATGGAAGATGCTCCTATATGCTCCACCCGAGCATGAGGAAGCAACACTAACACTTTCGACTTAACCTGAAGAAACAATGCTTCACAACCAACCTGGTATTGATCAGGTCTATAGAACTTCATATTTTCCCTTGAAGGTTATGCTAGAAAACGTCATTAAGCATTCAATAAGCTCTTCTCATATTAATAAAAATGATCAGAATCGAACAAAAATCGATCTTAATTTAAACGCTAAAGTAGTATTGTATCAATCGAAAAAATCGCTCCACCTAAATCCTCCCACACTAAGATCTGATTAATCTATAACACAAAAAAACAGTGTAACCAATTGATTTTAAATAGATTTCGACATAGTTCAATTTCAATCTAGACGAGATGCACATATAAGATTAGGTTTAATAACAGCTAGCTGATACGTAGCATTTCTAATAAAGGGTTGCTTCTGTAATTTTTCGGGGAGTGGGATGGGATCAATCGACGACTCTGTGATTATCAAGAAACGCTAACCACGAGATCTACTCTAGTCTTAGGCACCTTAGCTCTAACGCCAGCAGAGCTGGCGAGTACGCATTCCCACGGAGGAGAGGCTGTGAAAGAATTAACG
>NZ_JXYC01000064.1:0-373 GCF_000967665.1 Marinomonas sp. S3726
CGCTTACTCCTGCTCTAACCAGATTATTCCCAATATAAAGCGAAAGAGTTCCCGAGCCTGTTGCTGCGGTTTCGACTGTAAAAGCACCCGCTGAAACCGCTCCCTCGTTATCATCAGATAACGCTATCGCCCAAACTTCGGTATCGGCATTTGCGTTTAAAAATGCTTCACATTGACCAGCAAGCATAGCTCCTTGCCCAAAGAAAACCGCACCTTGTTTAGGGTCAGTGACTCTAATCGGTGTATTGACTGCCTGAATACCTGAATCTAACTTTTGTCCAATTATAACAACCTTAAACATTGTCGAAGACGCGCCAGCAAGCTCATTATTAAACTCGACGTAAGTTCCGGGGTTTCGTAATGTCGATGGTAT
>NZ_JXYC01000065.1:0-738 GCF_000967665.1 Marinomonas sp. S3726
TTTTTCGCAAGATCCACATAAAAGCTCGCTGTCTTACCTGCTTCCATTTCAATGGGATAGTTTTTAGATAAGTCAGGCACATCAGTGATGAGCTTGCCTGTTAACTGACGCAAGGTTTCTTGGGCATTAATCATGTCAGCTTCAGCACTGATAATATCAACGATGTTTGAGTCGTATTCAGCTTGGGCTGTATGAAGATCAGTAATGGCAACCTGACCCACTTCATATTGTTGCTTCACTTGGTCAAGCTGGCTGGCTGTTGCTTTAGCTTGTTGTTTCGCTGTGTTGAGATTCGACATTTCAGTGAGTAAATCAAAGTAAGCTGAGATACTTTCAAAGCTCAAGTCTTCTTCCGTATTGGTATAGCTCACACCTGAGCTTTCTAGGCCAATTTCAACCGAATCAACCGCGTAGCCAAGGGCGGGAGAGTAAATAGGGTAATCTAGGCTGACTTTGAGAGAGTTAGTATTGGTATCAGAGTCGCCAGCGTCCGCACTGGTATCTGTGTAACCAAGGTCAGCATCAAATGAAATATTAGGGAATAAGTTACCCTTAGTAATCACAACGCCTTCTTTTTCAGACTCATAAGAAGCGGCAGCAGAGCGTAAGCCTGGGTCGTTGATTTTAGCAAGTTGGTAAACGTCCAATAAGTTTTCAGCTTGGGCATTCATACTAGAGGCCGTAGCTAGGGTGACAAGAGAGGCGATAATGGTCTTTTTCATATGAATACTTCAGCTC
>NZ_JXYC01000066.1:0-825 GCF_000967665.1 Marinomonas sp. S3726
AGAGCTGAAACTGTGGTTTATACGGTGCAAGGATGGAGACAAAAACTGGGAGGCGCGTTATGGAACCCCAACTTGCTTGTCCCTGTAAAGGACGCGTTAATGGATTGGAACGATGAACGATTAATCGTTGAGACTCGCATTATCCTCGGAGAGAAAGGAAGCACCACCGAACTTTTAGTGATGCCTAAAAATGCTTTTGACTTAATTGCTGAAGAAGAAAAAGCGAATGATAGTTTGGGGTTTGTTGTATGAATTCACTTTTAAAGCTATTGCAAAGAAAGCTTCATCGTTTAGCAGGTCGAGCAACCATTGCCCGAGTGAAGTATGTAAATAATGTTCGTTACCTCCAACTACAACAAGAAGGTGGGCAACCGCTAGATAACGTTGAGCACCTTGAGCCGTTTGGTTTTACGTCTCACCCATTAACCAATGCGGAATCTGTTGTTCTTGCGTTTAACGGCAACGGTTCTCATAGCGTGGCTATTCTTGCGGGAGACCAACGCTATCGCCTTACCATAGAGGAAGGTGAAGCCGCTATTTATAACCACCAAGGTGACAAGGTACACATTAAGAAAGACCGCTCTATAAGTGTTGAAGCTAAAACGAAAGTTGAGTTGGTTACACCACATACCCATATGACAGGTAAGTTAACGGTGGCTGAAACCATAGAATCTGTGGGCCAAATTAAAAGCGGCGCAAACATCATTGCTGCAACAAAAATTGATGCGGGGGGGAATGTTACCGCAGGAGGTGTTGTTAAAGGAGCGAGTTTTACTAATTCAGCAGGCTCAGCTTCTATGAGCTCTGACGGCACAATGGAAGTTA
>NZ_JXYC01000067.1:0-825 GCF_000967665.1 Marinomonas sp. S3726
AGAGCTGAAACTGTGGTTTATGGTGTTCAAGGCTGGCGACAAAAACCGGGAGGCGCGTTATGGAACCCCAACTTACTTGTTCCAGTAAAGGATGCGTTAATGGATTGGAATGATGAACGATTAATCGTTGAAACTCGCATTATCCTCGGAGAGCAAGGAAGTACCACCGAGCTTTTAGTAATGCCTAAAAATGCTTTTGACTTAATAGCTGAAGAAGAAAAAGCGAATGAAAGTTTGGGATTTGTTCTATGAATTCACTTTTAAAACTATTGCAAAGAAAGCTTCATCGTTTAGCAGGTCGTGCAACCATTGCCAGAGTGAAGTATGTAAATAATGTTCGTTACCTTCAGCTACAACAAGAAGGTGGGCAACCGCTGGATAATGTTGAACACCTTGAGCCGTTTGGTTTTACGTCTCACCCATTAGCCAATGCGGAATCTGTTGTTCTTGCGTTTAACGGCAACGGTTCTCATAGCGTGGCTATTCTTGCGGGAGACCAACGCTATCGCCTCACCATAGAGGAAGGTGAGGCGGCTATTTATAACTACCAAGGGGACAAGGTACACATTAAGAAAGACCGCTCTATAAGTGTTGAAGCTAAAACGAAAGTTGAGTTGGTTACACCGCATACCCATATGACAGGTAAGTTAACGGTGGCTGAAACCATAGAATCTGTGGGCCAAATTAAAAGCGGCGCAAACATCATTGCTGCAACAAAAATTGATGCGGGGGGTAATGTTACCGCAGGAGGTGTTGTTAAAGGAGCGAGTTTTACTAATTCAGCAGGCTCAGCTTCTATGAGTCCTGACGGCACAATGGAAGTTA
>NZ_JXYC01000068.1:0-3219 GCF_000967665.1 Marinomonas sp. S3726
GGAGCGTCCATATATGTCTTAATTAAATACGGTCTCAATTAAATACGTTGAATCAAGTAATGTCTATAGTCGAAATAACAGAAAGGTCATGGCAAGGAATCCTTAAGGTGCAAGAGGAAGCATATATAGGAGTTCCACCAGAGGAAGTTGGTGTACTTAAAAGCAAATGGGAAGCATCGCCTGAAACCTGCTTTGTGTTTCAGTCCAGCAGCAATGAGATTTTAGGGTACTTGCTCGCTCACCCTTGGAATTCCGATGAGCCACCTAAATTATTTGAAGAGCTTCCTCGCAAGTCTGCTGGTGATACTTTATATCTTCACGATTTGGCGGTAAGTAATAATGCCAGGGATTTAGGTGTAGGTAAGCAACTGTCAAGTAAGCTTATAGAACTAGCTAAATTGAGAAAATTCAATCGTGTACTTCTTGTCGCTGTTCAAGGATCAGGGGGGTATTGGTCCAAGTTAGACTTTCGAGAGGTTCACAATGCAACTATTTGTTCAAGTTACGGCACAAATGCCAATCTAATGTCACTAAATGTTCAGGCATAATAAGCGCAAACACACGGACGTCAAAAGTAGTGTTGTTGCGTTGGGTTCTCAAGGAAGTTATGAGTATTTACTAAGAAAAAATGATTTTTAAGTTGGGTGCTTCCATGACCTTGAAGCTCTAATACCGAACCACGATGGTGTCAAACAATTCGTGACTTGGGTAGCGGGAAACGCAATGGGAGAAGATCACGACATCCCTGAAATGAAGTTTGGCTGCTAATTGGATCACTATCTTGACTATGATGAGATTGATCCAATTTTACATTTTGAAAGAAATGTTTATGAATATATGGAGTCGAGTAAATCAGTTGTAAACTCATTTTTGAGGCAGACAAATGCTTAATAATACTGTCAATAGGACATTTTTGATTTGCTTCGTTTTGCGGTGGCTTCGCTACTTTTTCGTAAAATCCAATACATAAAAAATGCCTATTACAGTGGCGTTATACGACAGGTAGCATCGGAGGAAGCTGTAGTGCCAAGTAAAAATTTAAATGCTCGCATTCCTGCTTACAAAAAGGTATTCGCTAGTGGAGAAATTCAGAAAACGTATCAAAGCCTTGTTGGGGTAGTTCAAGATCTAAGAACTGAGTTCAAAAAAGCCTATAAAGGTAAGTACTCAGTTGCAAATGTACTACATGGATATATCGACTTTACTTACTTCTATCTGCAAAACGATTATCTTAAAAAGCACAGACTCAAGCTGGCTATTGTTTTTAATCATCAAGAGGTACGTTTTGAGCTTTGGCTACTTGGGCAAACAAAGGATGTTCAGATTAATTTTTGGGAGAAGCTGAAGGGTGAGCAATGGGTAAACGAAGACTTAATTCCAGAATGGTCAATCTTTGAAATTGTAATGATCGCCAATCCTGATTTTGACGATACCAAGCAGCTTTTAGAATCTATTCAGAGTACATTTATTGAATTCTCAAATGAAATTTTTGAGGTACTAGAGGCATATGAGTAATGACACAAGCTGTTCTTATTCTGGCATCTAATCTAAATGTTCTAAGCCCGGTTACAAAATATATAACGTTGAATAACTAGGTAATGTAATCAGTAATAAAACCTTATATATTAGTTTTAAATTTAAACCTGAAATGTATCTCTTAGGAACAACAATCAGACTATGGATTATCAGACTTTTCAGCCTCACCCAGACTTAGAATCGCTAATCAGTTGTTATTGGACTTTGGAAGTTCCTAAAACGGAAGAGACGCAACGACAGCGAATCATTCCTGATGGCACAATTGAAATGGCGTTTATACTTGGCGATGATATTAAACGCTATACATCGGAAGAAGGTTTTATTATTCAGCCTCGCGCTATGGTGTTGGGCCAAACGATTGATCCTTTTTATATAGAACCCACAGGTTACGTTAATACCTTTGCCATTCGTTTTTACCCTTATGGTTTTGCCAACTTTGTGACTGCGCCTATCAGAACATTGGCAAATAAAGAGACGCCAATAAATACCTTATTTGAAGAAGATATCGCAGATCAACTTGAGCAAGACATCATTCAAGCTACTGGTACAAAACAGCGGATCGAGATAATTGAATCATTTTTTCTGAAGAAACTCAGTGATCAGGTGAGAGTTAACAGTATCGTTAAAACAACGGTAGAAACACTTTTGGGAACCAAGGGAGGCACTTCCATTAGTGAAATTCTTAAAGAAGATTTATCTAAAAGAAGACAGCTTGAAAGAATGTTCGTAAAGCAAATTGGCGCTAGCCCGAAGCAATTAGGCAAATTGATTCGCTTACAAAGTGCTTTAAAGATGCTGCTTAACGAAGAAGGAGAGAGTCTTACTCATATTGCCTATCAACATGACTACTACGACCAAGCGCATTTCATCAAAGACTTTAAGGCCTTCACTGGTGTCGCGCCAAAAGACTTTTTAGGAAATGAAAATATGGCTCTCTCTTCCGCTTTTTATAAGTAATTTAAATCTGTCGCATTTTTACAATTCTGTTTCCCTCCATAAGTTTAGTTTTGTTTATACATTTTAATTAGTCGCTGCGAGGCCATATGAGAAATGTAATCACTAGACTTAGCCTGACCTTAGCAATGTGTATATTTAGCTATTCTGTTTTTAGTGCAGATGATGCTGAAATGGAAAGGCAAAAGAGCGGAACAAACATTAATAAAAGTGAAGCAGATATGAATACTTATATTTCAATTTTCGAAATTCCAGCAACAGATATTTCACGAGCAATTGAATTCTATCAAGCCATTTTAGACATGAATATTGAGAAAGTGGAAATGCCAGGAATGGAAATGGGCATACTCCCCTATGAAGAGCAAGCGGTTACTGGTGTCATCTTGAAGGAAGAAGGTTTACGACCTTCGGCAGATGGTGTGACAATATATCTCAATGGTGGCGAAAACCTTCAAACCATTCTTGATAGAGTTGAAAAGAATAGCGGTAAAATTCTCATTCCCAAAACAGCCCATGCGGATGATATGGGGTATTTCGCTATTTTCCTTGATTCAGAGGGTAATAAAATGGGCTTACACTCACCAAATTAAGTGTAGAAAAAGCGAATAGCTAATGAAGAGTTCTGTTGGTTACATCAGGCAGGGTTAGGTTTGTTAGTTTTCATAGTAGTTCTTATAGGACAGCCATTTAAATGTTAAATACTTTAATATGGCTGATGGGATGGACGCT
>NZ_JXYC01000069.1:0-767 GCF_000967665.1 Marinomonas sp. S3726
CAGAATACGCGAATGCTTTCTTAAACGAATTCGGCATTTCCCAAGGCGATAGCAAAGTATTTAAAGATGTCTTAAACGAACCTGTCATGATTAATGATGGGCTATTTCGAGATAAAGACGGCGAACTAAAAATCAAGAAAGATAATGTTCGACACCGCTATATCAAGTTACTTGCTCAAGCCTTAATTGACCCTGATGAGGTTTGGACACTTCTAGAGCCTGATAGCCAAAACCCTGATAAATACCGTTTAGCTAGACGCTACCTTAAGCGCTGGACAATTATCGAATCAGGTGAAGCGGTTCACGGTTTTAGTGTGTTTGAGTATGGTCATGGAACGTGGAACGGGCGGACTGTTTTCACGCCGCATAAAAAACAAAAAGGTGAAAAGGTACCGAATAACGAGCGTTATATGGAAAAGCAACGTGAAGGTGTCAGGGTGTTTAGAAAAGGAAGTACTGAAGAAGATAAGTGAGGTAAGCTTGCTCAGCCTTGCTTACCACCGCGTTTCTTGGTCGTAACTCTGAGTACTCGTCCCGCGATAAAGTAATCATAGTTTAATTAGATAGGAGTCTCAATGGCTGGTGTAACAGACAGTATCAAAGTTGATTTTGATGACAGCAACATTCAAAAAGCCTTATTAAAGCTGAGTAAGATTGGCGACAACTTACCCACGGGCATGTTGGAAATATCAGAGTACTTACATGAACGTACCCGAGACCATTTTGATAATGAAGAAGACCCAGACGGGGTTCCTTGGCAAACCTTA
>NZ_JXYC01000070.1:0-794 GCF_000967665.1 Marinomonas sp. S3726
CTTGGAAAATCAGCTCGAACGTCTGGTAAATTAAAAGTGTTAATTCCATCTCCAGCACCGTAAGTTGTACCTATTTTGGAGAATAACTCGGCGTATAGCGTTCGGCTAACCTCGGCACCGTTTGCTTTTAAAAAACCAGCGGGAGTTTGTAGTGTGGTAAATAGCCAAATAGAGCCGCACATATCGGCATTCTTTGTGCCGTATAGCTCTGATTTGGCCCAGTTTTCACCGTCGGAGGTGTATTGGTGAAAAACACGGCCAAGGTCATCAAAATGTAAATTTGATACTTTCGAATCACTATTAAGGTAAGGCACAGTGATAAAACCAGAGAAACGGCTTCGGTCACTCGGGAAATTACTTGATAGATCGCCGTTACCGCTATAAAAGCCAGCTTTAAAAATACTGTGCCCATTTTCAGTTCCAACTCCATTAGTCCCTAAACCAAAATCACCAAACTTAATATATCGCTTATGCAAGGCTGCTTTTAACTGTTTTGAGCCATATTCTGGGTTTAGTTCTGCGTCTGAAATTACATCAATAATTTCATCATAAACCGCGTTCATATGTTCTGCCGACGCAACACTTGCAGGTATACCCGCTACAGGGTTTCCATTGGTAAATTTACCTTCTTGAAGGTCGTCTGTATCTGGATAGTTCATACGCTTATCTCTTTATTGATAACTAAAAATTATGTGGGTGTGAGCGTGCTTTAATTTATTAAAAACACACTCTAATTGTTGGTTGCTCCATGTCTGATAGCTTTCACCCCAAGGTTGGCCATAGAGTCTCTTTTT
>NZ_JXYC01000071.1:0-1166 GCF_000967665.1 Marinomonas sp. S3726
TGTTCAGCACTTAGCTTGTCATCTTGCAATTGCTTTAAAGCCGCCGTGATTTGGTCATCAGTTGCATCATCTGCAAGACCTAATTGTTTAATCAGTAACTTACGATCCATTAGAGAATCCTCTTTTTCAGATGGTTTATTAATATGAAGGGAACGAAGAGCAACACTGTTTAACCCATCTAGTCCGGGGGTATTTGTCAGCGCGGCTGAATGCAATGAAATGGGTTTGCCTGTTTGCGTGTTGTAAGGAAATACGGCGGATAAGAACTTATATTCTTTACCGTCAATAAATGCTTGGGCACGAGGCGTCCATTCTGGCTTGATCCATAATCCAGATTCTCGCCACTCGGCTTCCTGAAACCAACCAGAGGCTGGCGCTTCTTTTCCATTAGTGTCTGCTAATAGGGTTTGGTGTTCGTAATCAATCACCATTGGATTGGCACGAGCCTTTAACCCCACGATTAACTGTTGAGCGGTTTCTTCATCTAAATACCAGTGTCCACCTTCAACATCATGTGGGCGGCCATCGACGGCTTTAAAATATCCAGCGGGTAACAATTGGCACCAACCGTTTTCGCTTTGCTCTATGGATAAAGCAGCAAAGCCGATTTCATCGGTGGGTGTTTTGCTTTTGTTTATCTGCTCAGATAAAACCGCAAGTGCAAAAGGTGAGGTAGTGCGTTTCGTTTCCATGAGGACATAATCACGGAATTTGTATGGGGGTTGGGATTCAAACGTTTAGCGAAAAAACAGAAAGAAAAGTATGAATTTGAAAATTGCGGGGGAAATCACTCTAGGAAGCGTAGCGTACTCGATTTATAAAGGATTTATAAACGTTTTTTATGCTTTTCTCGTATGGTTGGGGCTTAAGCATGCTTAGAGAGCCGCTAAGGCGCTCTTAAAGGGGTTCTTCTAAATACTCGTGAATAATTGAAATTATCTCTGTTTCGTCCAATTCACCAATACCAAAGTACCGTCTTTCAACAATGTTTCTATCTGTATCACCAAATTGCTGTGTTGCCGCATAAGCCTCTGTACCGGGGCCAGTACTCAGCCCTGCTTCATCATCAGAACTAAATGAAAAAATAGTATCGCGAAGGTGAAGCGTTTCACCGTGTAAAATCTTATTCACGCTAACGCCTTTTTTCTCTTTTCGCTCTAAGGTTT
>NZ_JXYC01000072.1:0-1576 GCF_000967665.1 Marinomonas sp. S3726
TAGACATAATGACTCCCCACTCGTTGAGGAGCTAGCCTCCAACATCGTGGGTTAGTTTTAAAAACCAGAGCCATAATATATTCGTCAGAAATATAAAACTGGAGACTAGCATGGCTAAGCATAACATCGTTTTTATTGGGTTGGACACACACAAATCGTTTATTGAAGTCGCTTATATCGAAGATGTGCGGGGCGTCAAACCAATTCATCTTGGAAAAAATCCATCCACTAAACAATCAGTTAAAAAGCTGGTCAGGCAGTTTGAGTCAAAATACCCTGATGCAACATTACACTTCGTTTATGAAGCAGGTCCTTGCGGTTATTGGATCTACCGCTTGATCACATCGCTTGGCCATTGTTGCTATGTGATCGCCCCTTCGCTTATTCCTAAGAAGCCTGGCGATAGAATTAAAACAGACAAACGGGATGCAATGAATCTGGCTAAGTTACTCAAATCAGAAGATCTCACGGCAATCTACGTGCCCGAACCTGAAGATGAAGCTGTACGCGACTTATCCCGCGCCAGAGAAACAGCAATGAAAGATCTTAAAGACGGTAAATATCAGCTCAAAGCCTTGCTACTACGTAATAATGTCACTGCAAAAGTAAAAGACAATTGGTCGAAACAACATTTACGCTGGTTAACCGAATTGATCTTGCCGTACCCTGCTCAACAGATTGTTTTGCAGGAATACATACAAGCCATTACTGAGCGTATGAACCGATTAAAACGGCTTGATAATGAGCTAGAGCATCATGTTAAAAACTGGCGCTATTACCCTGTGGTAAAAGCGATCCAAGCGATGCGCGGTGTACGTTTACTTGTCGCAACTGGCCTTGTTGCAGAACTCGGGGATCTAACTCGTTTCGATCACCCAAGAAAGCTCATGAGTTATCTTGGGCTTGTGCCTAGTGAACACAGTAGTGGTGGCAAGCGCAGCATAGGTGCAATCACCAAGTGCGGTAACAGTCGCGCAAGGCGATTGCTGGTTGAAGGTGCGCATACTTATCGCTACGCAGCGAACATATCAACAGAACTGCAGCTACGACAAGAAGATCTAGGAAAAACCATTGTCGACATTGCTTGGAAAGCACAGCTTAGGTTGTGCCGTCGCTATCAAACCATGTTGCGCCAAGGCAAACATTACAATGTGATTGTCACAGCTATAGCACGGGAAATGATTGCATACATCTGGGCAATATCGCGTGAAATAGTGCTGACACCAGTTGAACCGAAATTACGGTTATCGAGAGTGCCTGCATGATAAAAGTTGTTGAGTTAGCGTATGGGATCAAGCATCGGGTGTGGCACAACCACCGACGGCGTTAGGATGGCAGTTGATGAAAATTAACTGATCCACGAACATAGACTGAAGACAGGTGCCACGACGAAAAAAGTAAGGTAGGCGCTGCTTGCAAAAACAAGTAATCCACGAATATCAGCATGATAACCGACGAATATACTTGCTTCATTCTGTACGTTAACTCACTTTATTTAAAGAAAGTGAATTTATGGCTATTTTTTTAGCAAGGATCTCTGCGTTTTGCTTGACGTGGGGAGTCATACCAACGCCTT
>NZ_JXYC01000073.1:0-1876 GCF_000967665.1 Marinomonas sp. S3726
TGACAAGCTAAGTGCTGAACAGTCTTTAGCATCTCTAAAAGCAAACCCGCAAAGCTATGAAGTAGACCCCGCTAAATACGTCCCAGTGGGAGTTGTTACTGAAATGCAAACACAACTTGCCGCGTTAACAGCTCAAGTTGCAGTCGGTGGTTTGGATAAAGTGATTGAAGGTGCAATTGAAAGCGGCAAGCTCATTCCCGCGATGGAATCTTGGGCCCGTGATCTAGGTGAAAAAGATATGGCGGCATTAAACGCTTATTTAGATAAAGCCGCACCGATTGCTGCTTTAAAGAATCAACAGGCCGGAAAAGAAATACCGCCTAAAAAAGAAGATGAACACGGCCTGACGGATGAAGAAAAAAAAGCGGCAGACCTAACTGGGCGAAGCCATAAAGAGTACGCGGCTTTAAAAGCGGAACAAGCCAATTCATAAAAGCTAATTTACAAACTAAAAACGGGAGCCCAACATGGCAACTATTATTACTCCAGCGGTCATCACAGCACTTTTTACTTCATGGAACGCGGACTTTCAAAAAGGCTTAACAGGTGCTAAGCCGCAATACCAAAAAATCTGCATGGTAGTTAAGTCAACCACAGCATCAAATACGTACGGTTGGCTAGGTAAATTTCCAAACTTACGTGAATGGGTGGGTGACCGCGTCATTAAATCAATGAAAGCCCACGGTTATACCATCTCTAACAAAACGTTTGAAAGTACGGTGGGTGTGGGTCGTGATGATATTGAAGACGATAACGTCGGTGTTTACTCACCCGTTTTTGAAGAAATGGGCCGCGCGGTTGAAATTCAACCTGATGAGCTGGCGTTTGGTTTATTAAAGGCGGGAACAAGTACTTTATGTTATGACGGCCAAAACTATTTTGATACTGACCACCCTGTTTATCCTAATGTTGATGGCACGGGAACTGCCGAATCCGTCTCAAACTATGACGATAACGGCGGCTCGGGTACAACTTGGTACCTATTAGATACATCTCGCGCCGTTAAACCTGTCATTTTCCAAGACCGTCGTAAGCCTAACTTACAGTCAATGACTAAGTTAGACGATGAAAAAGTGTTTACCTCAAATGAATTCCGCTTTGGTGCAGACTGCCGCCGTAATGTTGGATTCTCATTCTGGCAACTTGCCTACGCATCTCGTAAAGAGCTCAACAGCGATAACTTATGGGCCGCGATTACTGCCATGCGTGAATATGAAGCGGACGGCGGGCAAAAATTAGGCGTAAAGCCCACTTTAATAGTTGTTCCCCCTGGTCTAGAAAAGCAAGCAACTCGAATGCTTGAGCGTGAATTAGATTCCAATAGTTCTAATGAGCTAAAAGGCCGTCTTGAATTGGTCGTAGCCGACTACTTATAAACCATATTTTTTCTGGGAGAGGTTAATGATATGCCGATTACGATTAAAGCAACGATTGAAGGTTATCGCCGTGCGGGTATGGCGCATTCTTCCGAGCCTACCACGCACCCTGATGGCACTTTTACAGAAGCCCAAATTAAACAACTTAAAGCCGACCCACGTATTTCCGTCAGCTTTAGTGACAAACCTTTATCCGACGAAGATACGTCAAATAAAGGTGCACCTTCGAAAGGGCCCATGGATGGGGAGCGCATTTCTGAGCTTGTAGCCTTGATTGAAGGGCTAGATAAAGAAGACCCTTCTCTTTGGAAGCAAGACAACACGCCTAAAGCAGCCGCATTTCCAGCGGGAGTTTCAGCAGAAGAGCGCACTCAAGCTTGGGAAGCTTATCTTGCAACGTTAGATATCAGTTCAAGTGAAGATGCGCCAAAAGACGAAAATTCAGACGGTGAGAAGTAATTATGGCGTATTGCAGCATTCAAGATTTAATTGATCGTTTT
>NZ_JXYC01000074.1:0-647 GCF_000967665.1 Marinomonas sp. S3726
CTTGCCTTGTAGCGCTTTTGCAACAAGGTAAACGTGCCATGAAGTCTTTAACTCATCTTCATTGTGATCAGTCCCCATGGTGAAACCGACGAGAACACAGGGGGCCGCGGCTAATACTCTTTTGATAGTATGCTTTCCCCAATTACCCGGATGTGTCTCAACCGATTTAACCGTGTTTCCAAGCGCTGCTTTTATCGCCGCTTTGATTTGAACCTCTACTTCCAGAATCATTAGGTAAATTCCGTATTAGAACGAGAGAACACGGAGCCTGCTGATTCAATAGTTGCGCCGTCCATTGTTTCTGGTCGTTCGCCTTCAGTAGATACGCCTAACGAGATGTCACCTTTACTGACTTTCTCCAAATAACGAATCGCTTCTTTATAGCGATTCGTTACTTCATCAAGTGGGTTTGTGTCATGTAACAAGTAACGAGAAATATCACACGCAAAACGGTTCAGAATAGGTTGTGTATCAGGCAAAGGAAGCGGGTAGCGAGCAGCCAAGTAAGCATCAATCGTTGAATTAGCATCCGATAAAGCTCTATCAACTTTAGTCTGATTGATGTCAGTACCGTATGATCCGAACTCATCAGATTGTGCGGTTAAGCGAACCAGCTCATCAGAGCCAAAACGATCAATTAAATCTTG
>NZ_JXYC01000075.1:0-752 GCF_000967665.1 Marinomonas sp. S3726
GCGTTTTTATATAAATTTTCACGCCATGTCTCTTCGGCTTCTTGAGACCATGTTTGCCCAGTAACGTAACAAATCCGCTTGTATAGCCCCTCGGCAATCGCATCATCAAGCGTTATTCGATGAATGCTGTAGTCTTTTTTGCCTTCACGGGCTTCTTGAATGTATTCATTAAACAAGTTATCAACGCCGTTATGAGTGCTGATAAGACGGACTTTATTACCCCACATCGTTAAAGCAAGCGCCGCTTTTAAAAGCTCTTCAAGGGATTCATGAAAGGCCGCTTCATCAATCACCACGTCACCTTGTAACCCACGCAAGTTACTGGGCCTTGAACTGAGCGCTTGAATCTTAAGCCCCGAGTTAGGGAAGCGGATCATATACGTCAGAATTTCTTCTTGCTTATTGCTATCCCAGAAGGTTTGTTCGTATACATCAGCATCGGCTAACTGGTTAAAGGCACGGGCAAACAGCGCACATGCGGCAATGTATTCAAGCGCCATTTCACGTTTAGAGCCAACATAAAAAGTATTACAACCACCGCGACTTCGCGGTTTAGCCGCTTTAATTGCGTTACGGCCAGCTTCTGCCCACGTTAACCCAGTACGACGGCTTTTTTCAGCAAACATAATTTGGCTTTCATCTTCAAACCAACGCTGCTGATAAGGTAAAAATACGGGTTCTGATTCGGGCTGGGAGGCTGAAATATCTTGCGGCACATCAACCCCATAGAGTTCCATCTCTTCTTTAAGGTT
>NZ_JXYC01000076.1:0-433 GCF_000967665.1 Marinomonas sp. S3726
TTCCTCGATAGCTCAGTTGGTAGAGCAAATGACTGTTAATCATTGGGTCACTGGTTCGAGTCCAGTTCGAGGAGCCATTCGGAGTATAGCGCAGTCTGGTAGCGCGCCTGCTTTGGGAGCAGGATGTCGGGGGTTCGAATCCCTCTACTCCGACCATTAATTTATCGTCATCACCTTGTAATGGTGGGCGTAGCTCAGTTGGTAGAGCTCCGGATTGTGATTCCGGCGGTCGTGGGTTCAAGCCCCATCGTCCACCCCATTACAGATGATAGTTGGGTCGTTAGCTCAGTTGGTAGAGCAGTTGACTTTTAATCAATTGGTCACTGGTTCGAATCCAGTACGACCCACCAACTATCTCATTTAGAAATGCGCAACAAAATCAGTTAGCTACATTTCATCCAGAATTCGGTAATTCCTCGATAGCTCAGTTGGT
>NZ_JXYC01000077.1:0-1462 GCF_000967665.1 Marinomonas sp. S3726
TACTTTTTCTACTGGCAGTAAGCTTTAAAGCCCTTCATACCAATAATATTTAGCACACGGGTAAAATTGTAGGCTAGATTCATTAATGACCACTCTCCTTTGACCTTTTTAAACCCTCTAACAAGGAAGTGTTGCCATCCAGCTCTCATTTTCAATGTGCCAAATGGGTGTTCTACAAGTGCACCTCTCTGCTGCATTTTACCTTTTCCATAAAACTCCATTCTTCTTTTGTGTTCATCAACAACAGACTCGTATTCGCTACGATACAGCTTTCGGCGAGTTGTTCCTTGAGCCAGACACTGATCTTTTTTAAAACAACTTCTACAGTCCTTTGAGTTACTGATATAAAGCTGCCGCTTTTTATTATGCTTGCTTGTTAGTGAGCCTGATGGCGTTAGTAACTTTTCATTAGGGCAGGAATAGCAGTTGTTTGATATATCGTATAGGAAGTGCTCACGAGTAAATCTGTCTTGCTCTTTAATGCTGGCTGATTTATTCGGTATGGGAACATAGGGTGTAATTTGATTCTCAGCACAAAGATGCAAATTAGTTGTTTCATAGTAACCCGCATCAGCAAGTACCGTTAATTTATCTAAACCAAGTGTTGTTTTTGATCGCTTTGCCATAGGGTAAAGCTGTTTTTGATCATTTCCTTCGTTGGTTACATCACTTGCAATAATTAAGTGATGGCGATCATCCACGGCAGTTTGGATATTATAACCCGCTATTTTTGCTCCTCGTTTAAACAGTAGTCTAGCGTCTGGATCTGTTCGCGATAATTGACCAGTATCTGATTGGGTTAACTCATTTAGTACTTGATTAAGGTTTGCTTGCTTATTCATTAATTCTTGTAACTTGATGCTGTCTAAATTATCAGCTTCTGACTCTTCATTATCTAATGCATCCAACATAGTGTGGTAGTCTTGGATTTTTTGTTCAACTGCTTTTAGTTGCTGCGTTAAGCGATTTTTCGTCAAAATGCTTTGTTTACTTGCATTGCCATGGAAGAAACTCCCATCAATTGCTATCAGCTCACCACCAACTAAATCAAGCTGTTTACAGAGTAAAATAAAATCACGGTTTACTCGAATGAGAAGCTTATGATGATCTTTTCTAAAGTTAGCTATCGTTTTGTAACTAGGATGTTGATGCTTGATTAGCCACATAAGCTCAATATTTCTGCGACACTCTTTTTCAAGTTTGCGTGAACTTCGAATACCGTTTAGGTAACCATATAAATACAAGCGTAACAGGTCAGCTGGGTTGTAAGCGGGCTGCCCTCTTAAGGAGGATGAAGACTTATACACACCAACAGCCAATTGATCGAAATTCAATGTATCAATATAAGCATCAATTGCTCGCACTGGATTCGTATCAGAGATGTGCTGATCGAGGTGATCAATAAACAAGGAAAATTGTGCTCGATTCTCAGTTTTTCGATAGCTTTTGTTCATAATGACGA
>NZ_JXYC01000078.1:0-446 GCF_000967665.1 Marinomonas sp. S3726
GATTGAATTATAAAAAACCAGCTCAATGAGCTGGTTTTTTTTCGTCTAGAGAAAAGTACGAAATAACTTTAAAGGTAAGAGATAACAACCGTTGAACCACCTGATCCCATCCCATTCCCGAATAGAGAGCCAGAAGTGAAAGTGGTGTCTCTGATGTTTTTGTGGGAGTTCCCATGTGAGAGTCGTTCGTTATCAAGATTACTCTCTAAAGATAAGTAAAAAGCCTGATCTATGATCAGGCTTTTTTTTGCTCTAAAAAAAGCAAAAAATAAAAACCGAACTCAGAAGTGGCTCTCTATTAGCCAAGCTACGCATCACATCGCCAATGGCAGTGTGGGAGTTCCTCTTTGTAGACGCCAACATCACCTAGTTGGCATTAAAAAAGCCAGCCCGAATGAGTAGTTTCCTCTCGTTCCCACGGTCCTCAGACTGTGAAAGTATTCTTG
>NZ_JXYC01000079.1:0-1042 GCF_000967665.1 Marinomonas sp. S3726
ATCAGCCATTCTAAAAGAGATTAAACACAACATCACCTGAACATCACTCACTTCGATCTTTTTAGCATTTTATGATTGGGTAATAGGAAGCTTTCTAAAAATTAATGGTTAAATTTAAGGCGTTCTATAAAAATTTTCATATTTGAAACGACAGAAGTTTTCGCGTTAACGATATTAAGGTTTAATTAAAATAGAACTGAATTTAGTGAGCTAAACCTAAGAAAGAAGCCGTTTACAAGCCGCTAATCCCGATCGCCGCTGCAACTGCGTATGTTCACAAAACTCAGCTAAGTAAGCTTCTGAACCAACTGCTGCTTTAAAGTGTTTCTCAAAGCCAGTCGTTACTTCTATCCATTGCTCTGACGTGAGGTTAATTCGCTGGAGTATAGGAGCAAGCGAGATATCTAGAGAGCCTCTTTTATCTTCCCTAACAACTCTTCCAGTGAGATCAATCAATTCTAGATAATCTGCTAGTTTGAAAGGCAAACCTTCTGGCTGATCTTCTCTTTCATAGCCAATAAAAGGAAATAAGTTTTTGGGTTGCGTCTGATTCGCTTTGGCGACTTCAATACGAGTCTTGATACTTGTATGTTTTGAAGCTTCAGGTGTCTTGTCCATCTTTGCACGTACAGGATTTAAGTCGACATAAGCCATACATGATACTAGCGCGGCTTCATTCAACAAGGCTTGAGATTTAAAGCGACCTTCCCAAAATCGTCCTGTACATTTGTCTTCATTATTAGCCATACGTGCTACAGATTCATTTAGCTCCCGCATAAACCAGCTTATGTCCATTAAACGTTTACGGTACTTCTCACAGCTCTCATAAACAGAGGCTAGTTCAAACTCCTCTAAGGTTTTGTTCTCTAGATACTTTTGCGTGAACTGAGTACCTTTATGTAGATGATGCCAGCGCTCAAGTACCTGTTTAATAGACCAATTATTCGCTTCATCTTCATTCACATGAAGCACTAGATGGGTATGATTGCTCATGACCGAATAAGCACATAAATCTATTGCAAAGATAGCTTCAAGAGAGAAT
>NZ_JXYC01000080.1:0-1956 GCF_000967665.1 Marinomonas sp. S3726
TGACAAGCTAAGTGCTGAACAATCTTTAGCAACCCTAAAAGCAAACCCACAAAGCCCTGAAGTAGATCCCGCTAAATACGTCCCAGTGGGAGTTGTGTCTGAAATGCAGACTCAAATTGCAGCCTTATCTGCTCAGGTTGCCGTGGGTGGTTTGGATAAAGTAATCGAAGACGCTTTAGAAAGCGGCAAGATCGTCCCCGCAATGGAACCATGGGCACGTGATTTTGGTAAAAAAGATATGGCCGCGCTCAATGAGTATTTAGATAAGCAAACACCTATTGTCGCTTTAAGTAGCCAGCAAGCGGGATCTAAAGCGCCTATTCAAAAGCAAAATGATCACACACTAACTGAAGACGAACAGCTTGCGGCTAAATTAACAGGTCGTACTGATGAAGAATACGCGGCCCTAAAAGCCAAATAAGGCAATTCTTTTTAATAAATATTGAATGGCACAAGCAACGATTTATTCGAGACATAGGAGCCCAAAATGGCAATTGTTAAATCATCAATGATTCAAGCACTTTTTACATCGTGGAAAGCCGATTTTCAAAAAGGCCTGACCACAGCTGAACCCCAGTGGAAAGAAGTGGCCATGTACGTCACATCCACCAGTAAATCTAATACCTACGGTTGGCTAGGTAAATTTCCAAACTTACGTGAATGGGTCGGTGATCGTGTCATCAACTCAATAAAAGAACACAGCTATACCATCACTAATAAAACCTATGAAAGTACGGTGGGTGTGGATCGAGAAGATATCGAAGACGATAATGTTGGCATTTATTCACCTATTTTTGAAGAAATGGGTCGAGCAGTTCAAATCCAACCAGATCAATTGACGTATGGCCTATTAAGCGCGGGTACCAGTACCTTATGTTATGACGGCCAAAACTTTTTTGATACGGATCACCCTGTATACCCCAATGTTGATGGTACGGGAACTGCCGTATCTGTCTCAAACTACGATGATAACGGCGGCTCGGGTACAACTTGGTACTTATTAGATACCTCCCGTGCAGTAAAACCGATCATTTTCCAAGAGCGCCGTAAACCTAATTTGCAATCAATGACTAAATTAGATGACGAGCATGTGTTCACATCAAATGAATTTCGATTTGGGGCAGATTGCCGCCGTAATGTGGGCTTCTCTTTTTGGCAACTTGCTTACGGCTCTCGTAAAGACCTGACCAGCGACAATCTATGGGCCGCTATTAGTGCCATGCGTGACTTTAAAGCCGATGGGGGCCAGAAGCTCGGAGTTAAACCAACACTCTTAGTGGTTCACTCGTCCCAAGAAAAACAAGCGAGACGATTAATTGAGCGTGAATTAGATTCCAACAGCTCAAACGAACTTAAAGGTCGCCTGAAAATAGTCGTCGCAGACTACTTATAAACACCACTCGATTTTAAGTCATTCGCTCATGATTTGGCGGGCATTGATACCGCCAAATCGCTTAAGTTCAAAGCACATATTGGAGAGGTTAATGATATGCCAATTATTATCAAATCATCGGTTAATGGGTTCCGTCGTGCGGGCATGGCGCATCCTAGCGAGTTGGTCACACACCCTGATGGCACTTTTACAAAAGCGCAACTTAAACAACTTGAAAATGAACCGCGCCTATCCGTCAAAATTATTGAAGGTGCAGCCATTGATGATTCGTCAAATTCGAATTCAAATTCAAAAGGGCCCATGGATGAGGAACGCCTTCGTGAGTTGGTAGCTCACATTGCTTCTTTGGACAAAGACGATGCGTCTCTTTGGAAGCAAGATAATTCACCTAAAGCCACCGCGTTTTCAAAAGATGTAACGGCAGAAGAACGCACTCAAGCTTGGGAAGCTTATCTTGCAACGTTAGATAACAGCTCAAGTGAAGACGCGCCAAAAGATGAAAACTCAGGCGGTGAGAAGTAATTATGGCGTATTGCAGCACCCAAGATTTAATTGATCGTTTT
>NZ_JXYC01000081.1:0-1275 GCF_000967665.1 Marinomonas sp. S3726
ATCATTTGGAGAGTGTTATGCAATCAACATCTAAGCGTACTCAGCGCGACTATTCACTCGCTTTTAAATTATCGATTGTCGATCAGGTAGAAAAAGGCGAATTAACTTATAAACAAGCTCAAGATAAGTACGGCATTCAAGGTTGCTCTACTGTTTTAGTTTGGCTTCGTAAGCATGGCAAGCTAGATTGGTCTTTAGGTACTCCCCCTTTTTTTCCAAAAGGTAGTCATATGAAAGATCAAAAAACAGAACAAACACCCGAGCAACGCATTAAAGAACTCGAGCAAAAACTGGCTGAAACACAATTGAAAGCTGAGTTCTTTGAGGCTGTCGTCACCGTCATGAAACGTGATTATGGTGTCAGCTTGCCAAAAAAGCAGCAAGAGATGTTATCCAAGAAAAAAAGATCAAAACATTAACCGTGACTCAGTCATGTGTGTTTTTGAACATAAGCAGACAAGCCTATTATAAACAGTGTCGTTGTGCCTTAGAAAAGGAGCAACGCAATGAAGAGATCATTCGTTTTATTCGAGCTAAGCGAATGCAACACCCCAGAATGGGTGGGCGTAAGCTTCTTTATTTTATGAAGCAGAACAAAACGTTATCTAATGCGATAGGTCGAGACAAGCTGTTTCAGTTAATGAGAGAGGCACGACTGCTGGTGCCATGTCGTCGGGCATATCATAAAACCACCCAAAGCAATCATCGCTTTTGGTGTCATCCCAACTTAATCAAAGCAAGTAAAGATCAGGTTGTTGTGAATAAGCCAAAGCAAGTATGGGTGGCCGATATTACCTACTTACCGGTACGAGAAGGGCAGGCCTACCTTAGTTTGATTACCGATATGTTCTCACGAAAAATAGTAGGCCATTATGTGCATAGTAGTCTTAAAACATGTGATGTTGTGATTGCCTTAAAGAAAGCAATTAAGTGCGCAGGAGATGTAAGGGGGCTTGTTCATCACTCTGATAGAGGTATCCAATACTGTTCGGCAATGTATCAAGCAATACATAATAAATACGGTATTCGTTGCTCAATGACAGATGGTTATGATTGCTATCAGAATGCGTTAGCAGAAAGAGTTAACGGAATTTTGAAGAATGAATATTTATTAGAAAAGCCGATGAATTTACATGAGGCGAAGAAAATGGTGAAAGAATCAATCACACTTTATAATGAAAGTAGGCCGCATTTAAGCCTAAAATACAAAACGCCCGATGAGGTACATCGAGCGTTTTAACTGAAATAAGTGTCAACCTATATCAGGACTAGTCA
>NZ_JXYC01000082.1:0-643 GCF_000967665.1 Marinomonas sp. S3726
TTTAACCCTTACGCAACTTTGGATACTGAACAGCCCGCTTATTTACCCCGTCGCGGTTCTGAGCACTCGTTAAAAGCGCCAAAAGTTGAAACGGCACCGCTTAACCATACGCAAGCGGCTAAAAGCTTACGTGGTCGCATGGGTGGAAAGTGGAAACCTGATTACTTTAGCTGGTTAGAACAGCGTTACCCAGATGGGGTTTCAGAGGATCAGTTAGACAACATTGTTGAGCAGTTAACTAAACCACAAACTCAAACTCTAAAAGTGGTAGGAGGTAAGTAATGAGTGGTCTGTATTTAAAAAGCATTTTAGGCGGCATAGGGGCTAAACAAAGCGACTTGGCGAGGTCTGTCTTTTTGTCTCCTGCGACTATCAGCCAAATTGTAAACCACGGGCTATGGCCTAAGAAAAACGCCAGCGTTCTTAAAGTAAAAATTACGGAGTTCTTACGCGAAAAAGGCGTTGGAGAAGTTGAAGTGTCAGCCGCATTTAATACGGCTGACAAACCTAGTATTGCCCAAAGCAACCAAACCAACGGCAATACATCATTGGAGGAAGTTATGTTACTGAAAAAGCACCGTTTAACACAAGAGGCTCGTCGAGCGTTTAAATTATTGAGAGATCCATTTGAAGAGGTTCGCTC
>NZ_JXYC01000083.1:0-932 GCF_000967665.1 Marinomonas sp. S3726
TCCATTTGAAGAGGTTCGCTCGCAAGAAGAAATGTATTTAACCGCCGATGCTCGATATGTAAGGGAATCAATGAGAGCAGCAGCAAAGTTTGGTGGTTTTTTAGCGGTTGTTGGTGAATCTGGTGCGGGTAAATCCACCTTGAGACGTGACCTTAACGAATGGATCAATAAGGAACGCCAACCTGTCATTACGATTGAACCGTATGTGCTTGGTATGGAAGACAATGACATTAAAGGTAAAACGCTTAAAAGCTCCCATATTGCTGATGCCATTATGGCTAAAGTTGCACCACATGTTCATGTTAAACGTTCTGCTGAAGCGCGCTTTAAACAAGTACACGAAGCGCTTACTGAAAGCCACCGCGCTGGGAACCGTCACTTGCTTGTTATTGAGGAAGCGCACGGGTTACCTATCCCTACTTTAAAGCACTTAAAACGCTTCTTTGAACTAGAAGACGGCTTTTCAAAATTGCTCGGAATCGTGCTGATCGGTCAGACTGAATTAGGGCAAAAGCTTGATGAGCGTAATCCGTCTGTTAGAGAAGTGGTTCAGCGTTGCGAGCTTGTGCATTTACGCCCCCTTGGTGATGAACTAGAGAGCTACTTAGAGCACCGATTCAGTATTGCTAATGTGCCGTTAAATAAGGTTCTTGACGCGGGTGCAATAAGCGCTTTAAGAGCAAAGCTATCTGGTAACGGGAATTATTCGGCTCTATATCCTTTAGCTGTTCATAACGTCATTACAGCCGCCCTTAATGAAGCGGCTGACCTTGGTATGTCTCACATAAACGCAGATTTAATTATGGAGGTTTAGCTGAATGAACGCACAAAATCAGAATATTTTAGAAGCTCATCATAAAGTTTATTTCATCCTTGATTATCTATTCGATAAAAATGTAACCGTGTTGTCAATTGAGTGTGTTGGTACGGTT
>NZ_JXYC01000084.1:0-480 GCF_000967665.1 Marinomonas sp. S3726
TCTTCGGTGAAAGCAACCACCTCACGGAACTGACGCTGAACCTTATATTTACCATCAAAACTAGTAAGAGAAACGTTCCCCTTTGTGCCGCCTAACTTGACGTTATAGCGTTCACCAACGATCGAAACGAGGTCATCAATATCCCGTAACGCAACCGCTTTAAAGTCTGCCAAAGCTTTATGCAACGCTTCAGCAGATTTCGTTAAATCTGCAACAAGTTGATCACGTAATAAATCCTGCTCAGTGATGTTAGCCTCTGGCACCAAATGACCTTTTGCATCTTTACGATACCCGTCAGGAACAATTAACGTATTAGTGGACATTGAGGTTCTCCCATGTAATTAAGCAGCCGCTTTTTAATAAGTGATATTCATTGATTCGAATGCCATCTTTAACTTTGTACTTCATAAAAAAACCTTCTAATTTATCCGCTTGAGGCGGTTGAATTTTTATAACAGGAACCGTACCAACACACTCAAT
>NZ_JXYC01000085.1:0-932 GCF_000967665.1 Marinomonas sp. S3726
TCCATTTGAAGAGGTTCGCTCACAAGAGGAAATGTATTTAACCGCCGATGCTCGTTACGTAAGGGAATCAATGAGAGCGGTCGCAAAATATAGTGGTTTTTTAGCGGTTGTTGGTGAGTCTGGTGCGGGTAAATCCACCTTGAGACGTGACCTTAACGAATGGATCAATAAGGAGCGTCAGCCTATCATTACTATTGAGCCTTACGTACTTGGTATGGAAGACAATGACATCAAAGGTAAAACGCTTAAAAGCTCACATATAGCTGATGCCATTATGGCTAAAGTTGCACCGCATGTTCATGTTAAACGTTCTGCTGAAGCGCGCTTTAAGCAAGTGCACGAAGCGCTTACTGAAAGCCACCGCGCGGGGAACCGTCACTTGCTTGTTATTGAGGAAGCACACGGGTTACCTATCCCTACTTTAAAACACTTAAAACGCTTCTTTGAACTAGAAGACGGCTTTTCAAAACTGCTCGGAATCGTCCTGATCGGTCAGACTGAATTAGGGCAAAAACTTGATGAACGTAACCCGTCTGTTAGAGAAGTGGTTCAGCGTTGCGAACTGGTTCATTTACGCCCCCTTGGTGATGAGCTAGAGAGCTACTTAGAGCACCGATTCAATATTGCTAATGTGCCGTTAAATAAGGTTCTAGACGCAGGTGCAATAGGCGCTTTAAGGGCAAAGCTGTCAGGTAACGGAAACTATTCGGCTCTATATCCTTTAGCTGTTCATAACGTCATTACAGCCGCGCTTAATGAAGCGGCTGACCTTGGTATGTCTCACATAAACGCAGATTTAATTATGGAGGTGTAGTCTGATGAATATGCAAAATCGGCTTATTTTAGAAGCGCATCATAAAGTTTATTTCATCCTTGATTATCTATTCGATAAAAATGTAACCGTGTTGTCCATTGAGTGTGTTGGTACGGTT
>NZ_JXYC01000086.1:0-2045 GCF_000967665.1 Marinomonas sp. S3726
GGACAGCTTTGGCTTAACAGGAAGACAAGGCTTTACCGGCCATGAAATGCTGGATAATGTCGGCCTAATCCACATGAATGGGCGTGTGTATGACCCTGAGTTGGGGCGGTTTGTGAGTGCGGATCCTAAAGTTCCTGATCCGTTTAACTCACAAGCATTTAACCGTTATACTTATGTGTATAATAACCCACTGAGTTTTACCGACCCTGATGGGTTTTCACCTAAATCTGGTGATGATTCAAGCTCGTCAGATTTTGGATTTGGTTGGGGTGACCTTGCTTCTTTCGCTGTTGGTTTTACGCCAGCAGGTATCGCGGCGGATGTCTATGGAGCCGTGACTGGTGAAGATCTCTTTACGGGAGAAAAGCTGACACCTTGGGAAAGGGCAACGAATGTAATACCTGGTGCAAGTGAAGCAAGAAAAATAGGTAAAGCGGCCAAGGCGGTACAAGAAGCGGCAGAAAAGCTGGCAAAAAAAGAAGCGGATGCGAAAAAGGCGCCTGGGCCTAAGGGTAAAGAGAGTGGAAATGGAAAGGATTCTAAAGATCCTAAAGATACAAAGAGATCAGCCGATGGCCGATTGAGGAATGCTGACGGAACATTTGCCTATGACAGCGGCCCCAAAAATCGTTCTTTAAACTCTTCTCATGGGAATACCAAAACTCCGGATACTGAAGCCACTTTATACGGAAAGTTTGATGCGAACGGTAATTTCGAGAAGTGGGGTATTTCAAAAGACGCCTCCACTAGGTATACCCCTAAAGAATTGGCTGGAGGAAGAATTAAAGAATATCGCCGTGGCCCTAGGGATAAAATGCTTGATAGAGAAAGGCGCCTGGTTGAAAGATTCCCCGGACCTAAAAATAATGAGCCTTGGGCTGGTTCAAAGCAACCTAAATAAAAGGAAATACAGTTATGATGATTCAAGTTAGTGGTCAATATGGTGACCCAAGGGCTGATGACCTATTTTGGCCCATTCAGAAAATGCTTAATGATTTTTTTAAGGAAGATATCTTGGGCGCTTACTTTAAAACGATAGTGATGTTTTCCATAGTATTTCGAGTATCTGGGAAAGTTCGTGATTTCGGTTCTGAAGGACCAGAACGAATGAAGTACCTTAAGAAAGATGCTGAAATTACCATTGACTTAGTTTTCCCAGAACACTCTTGGCGTGGTGAAGCTCAAAATGACTTGAAACAATGTGTCGCAAACGGAGTTAGAGAGTGTCTGAGCTTAATGCTTACGAAAGCGCAGTCAATCGGAGAGGTAGAAGATGCTGAAGGATTCAAGTGTGACGTAGAGAAGGTGGTTTCAGGTTTTCTCGATAAATAAATACTATATAGGACACCCTATCTAATTTGCGGTGGTATAAGGCCAGCTTTACCAGAAGAACTTCCAAAGTAATGAAAATTATATGAACACATTAGAAAAATTAATGAACTGGTATGCCTCTAATTGTGATGGCGATTGGGAGCATAGTTTTGGAGTAAAAATAGATACTTTGGATAATCCCGGATGGACTATTCAAGTTGATATTGCTGAGACAGAACTCTCAGGCAAACGCTTTGACGAAATGGATATTCAGAGAAGTGAGACTAATTGGATTTACTGCACCGTTTCTGATGGTGTATTCAAAGGAGCAGGTGGCACTTCCAACTTGGAGGAGCTCATTAAAGTCTTTTTAACTTGGGCAGAAATTTCTTAAATTTTAATTAGCCCCGTGAATGCGAGGCTACTTATTTACGCCACAGTAAAAACCAACTTCTTGTCATACACCTCAATGGTGTAAGGTGCCTCAATCTCAAACCCAGCTTGCACAAGCCAAAATCCCTGTAAATAACAATTTAAATCGGACATATATGGACGCTCCCGTGCCGTCAAGGCACTAGTTACCCAAACCACTTTTTAATTCTGAATATCGGGTACTAATAGGACGGGTACTAATAGGACACCCTAAACAATTTGATGATGGTTTTGGTAATCTCGCGCAAAAGGCGGTTGAGTTTGGCGATGGCCAAACCGCAGAGATGAACTGGCACTATGTG
>NZ_JXYC01000087.1:0-256 GCF_000967665.1 Marinomonas sp. S3726
GGTTTAGCGTTATATTACGATTTAGATGGTAAAACATCACAAGCTGGTTTGAGGCTTGGTTATCGTTCTATTCAAAAAGTTATTGTTAAAGACAAAGAATTCGTCAATGAATAAGCCATAAACAGAGCTTGTTCTGACAAACAGAATTTCTTGATGATCATAGAGTCATTGAACCACCTGATCCCATATCGAACTCAGAAGTGAAAAGTGACATCGCCGATGGTAGTGTGGGAGTTCCCATGTGAGAGTAGGTCGT
>NZ_JXYC01000088.1:0-210 GCF_000967665.1 Marinomonas sp. S3726
GGAAGCGGGATGGAATCATTAACAACCCAGTGGTTATCAAGAAACGTTAACCACGAGATCTACTCTAGTATTAAAATGTCGTTTAGAGGGGCACCTTAGCTCTAACGCCAGCAGAGCTGACGAGTATGCATTCCCACGAAGGACCATGGGAACGAGAGATAGGTTGCTTATGATGTGTCTTTCGATAAATTTTAGACGAAAAAAAAACCA
>NZ_JXYC01000089.1:0-1381 GCF_000967665.1 Marinomonas sp. S3726
CGTTCGAGCTGATTTTCCAAGATTCTTAGACGATGGGCGCGGCGTGGATTCGAACCGTGCTCTAGGAGATTTTCAAGATTATCAAACAGAATCCCATAGGCATAAAACAGATGGTTCAGATGGGGGGGATCGACATGCTATTGACCTAAATAGCGATGGAATATTCGATGCAGGTTCATCTGCATCTAGTCTTGATGACGCGGGTTATTCTTCCTCAAGCGTGACTGGGGCGTTTGGTGGATTGGAGACACGGCCAAGAAATAGCGCGTTTTTAGGTTACATTAAATATTAAGAGGTATTATCAGTGGGAAAAATAACAGTAAGAAGCCCTAAAAGAGCTTATGCATACGATAAAAATACTGGGGAGTTCACAGGAGTTGTCTATGCTGACCCAGACCCGTTAGATGTGACTAATTGGTTGTTACCCGCATCATCAACATTTACGGTTTTAGATGATGCACCAGCTGGACATGTTGCAGTTTTTAAAGAAGGTGAAAAAAAGATTCTAGTAGATAAGCGTGGAACCGAGTATTTTGATGAAAACGGTATTCACTATTTAATTAACCAGATAGGTGAAGATTTACCTGAAAACGCACTATTAGAGAAACCGTACATACCTCCAACACTTGATGAGCAAACAAAAAAAGTGCAGAACCAATGTTCTATTAGAATTAATTCAAAGTGGAATCAAATTGGGCAGATTAACGCCGCATTAGGTGTTTATAGTGAACAAGAGCGAGCCGATTGTTCTGAATGGGTAAAACTAAATCGTGACGCATTAAAGGCTTTGTTACAACGGGCTGATCTAACTGAGATCGATGTTGAAAGTGACGAGTTTTGGCCAAAATTGAATTAAAAGAAAGAGAAAGCGACTCAAAAGAATAACCGTTCTAATGAGCCGCCAGATCATGTAAACAGAGTACATGAACCAGCCAAAGACTTTCTCGCTGCGAGCTCACAGCAAAGGGAGTCTATCAGAAAATCAAGGTAGGTTCACATGCAAGAAATTCGGTGCCGTTGTTGCGGACGACTTCTAGCAAAAGCAAAGTATCTAGAGCTTGAAATTAAATGCTCAAGATGTAAAACAATTAACTTTTTGAAGGTCGTTGAGCCTCTTTTACAAGCGCCGATGAGCGTAACTAATATTGAGGTTCAACATGACCAACAAAAACCTGCCAAAGCCGCTCGGTAAGAACGGTTTTAAATACCGTGAACAGTACGGTGTGATAGTAATTTGTGCTGATGAAAAACAGCAAGAAAGCATCTTTAATGATCTGAAAAAACAAGGTCACAAGTGTAAAGTGGTGACCGTATGAAGATTGAAATTCATAACCGTTGTTCAGACTATGACTCTTACCGCTCCGAGCGCGTTAAGTCGTTA
>NZ_JXYC01000090.1:0-209 GCF_000967665.1 Marinomonas sp. S3726
GTAGCTCAACAATGTTACGAGTGCCCACATCATAGCCTGCTTGTGTGGCTTCTAATGAGCTGGCATTCGAGATAATAAGTTGCTTCTGTGCGGCAATTTGCGCTACAGACGTTTTTAAATCTCGGTACAAAGAGCGAACCGCTAGCTCTGTTGTTTGTAATTGATCTTCTAGGTTCTCTTCAGCGGCAACGGCATCATGAACAGACTGT
>NZ_JXYC01000091.1:0-257 GCF_000967665.1 Marinomonas sp. S3726
TTACTGCCAGTAGAAAAAGTATTCTTTAACCTCCTCAGAGGAGCCTCAAAGCCTTTAAAAAAAGATGCTCTCTGTAATCTTCATAAAGGGTTCTTAAACTACAAAAAAGCTTTTTGCTTCATAAAAATTCTTTCACAGCCTGAGGACCATGGGAACGAGAGGTAGGCGGCTTATGATGTGTCTTTCGATAAATTTCAGACAAAAAAAAGCCTGATCAGTGATCAGGCTTTTCGTATTTTAATCTTGATAACGACCTA
>NZ_JXYC01000092.1:0-748 GCF_000967665.1 Marinomonas sp. S3726
AGTTGCGTTAATCACATCATCGGAAGTAATAGCGTTAACAGATACAGCACCTGCATCAGCAACAGTGTCCTTCACAATGGTTTCAGTAAATGAGTCTTCTGTATTACCCGCAGGGTCAGTCACATTAACAACTACAAATAATGTTCCATCAAGTAATGCAGCCACATCAGTAGTCACTTCAAAGTAGTCCTGGTCAACCATAATGTCACCACTATCAATAGTGATTTCATTACCTTGAGAGTCAGTGATACTAATAGAATTAACTGTTCCTCCTTGCTCGAAGAAACCACCAATTAACATATTCCCTTGTTCATCAAAATTGACAACATTATCTGAGTCAGAAGCATTATTATCTTCTACGAATACATCAACATCAGCGAATAGGTCTACTTGATACACTTCACTGCTAGTTGCCGAGAACTCATTACCGGCATCATCAGTCCCTGTAACCGTTGCTATAATTGTCGGGTTAGAGAGCGAGGTATTCGCTAAAACTGAACCCAATACTTCTACTGTGTACAAGTAATTTCCAGATTCATTCTGATCACTTGAAACTGCTGCACTACCAATCTCAACACCATCTAAAGTAATAGTTACAATATCTCCAGGTTCTGCATCATTGCCCACATAACCAGTAATAGGTACTAATACACCAGTAGCAGATTCACTCGAGTTAATAATGCCATCCGTTGTAATTGCATCAATATCAATTTGGCCAACTGCGATAGTATCTACCGTATGAGTGGAA
>NZ_JXYC01000093.1:0-845 GCF_000967665.1 Marinomonas sp. S3726
CACAGCGACCTTGACGAATGCGGCCGAAACTGAAGTGACCATCACCACGGATCAGGGCAACATCGTGATCGCGGCAGGCGAAACGACTGGCACCTTGGTGGTTGATCTAAATGAGACAGATGTAGCAGCAGGAAGTATTTCAGCTTCTGTGATCAGTTTTGTCGGTGGTAACTTTGAGGATGTTGATTATAGTGGTGCGACTGCAACAGCAGAGATATTTGATATTACGCCTACTTCAGCGCCTGGTGTGGTTATTACAGAAGATGTTAATAATGATGGTTTGATTAACGCTGCTGAACTTGATGGTGAAGTTAATGTAACTGTTTCACTGACAGATACAGGTGCTGTAGCTGGTGATACTTTAACCGTCAATGGCACTGATATTGTATTGACTGCAACAGATATATCCGCAGATCAAGTATTAACAAGTGTGACTCCACCGGCTGAAGGAGCAAACCTTGTTGTTATTGCTGTTATTACCGATATTGCAGGTAATGTCTCTGAACAAGGTTCTGATAGTGCAATACTGGATACCCTTGCCGTGGCGGGTACGGTAACAATTAATGCGATCACTTCTGATGATGTGATTAATGAAACTGAAAGCGGTGAAACTATCGCGGTGACAGGTACAGCAGCAGGTGGCGATATCGCAGAAGGCGATACCGTGACCTTGGAGATCAACGAGACCACCTACACAACAACAGTGGGCGCGGATGGCACTTGGTCTGTTGACGTGGCAGGTAGCGACTTGGAAGCAGACACGGCGTTCGATGCGGTTGTCTCTTCAAGCGATGCGGCGGGTAACACAGTCGAAAGCACAGGCGCTTCCACTCATACGGTAGATA
>NZ_JXYC01000094.1:0-645 GCF_000967665.1 Marinomonas sp. S3726
GTTGAGTAGTCTTGACCATTGATCGTCATGGTCACAGAATCGCCAGCCGATATGTCACCGCCAGTAGCCGTACCAGATACTGCAATGGTCTCACCGCTTTCAGTTGCGTTGATCACATCATCCGACGTAATAGCGTTAACCGCTACCGTACCCGCTGTCGCTGAGGTATCTACCGTATGAGTTGAAGTGCCAGTGCTATCAACAGTATTGCCTGCTGCATCACTTGAGCTAACCACCACTTCAAACTCTGTGTCTGCTGCCAAGTCACTGCCATCCACATCAACAGTCCAGTTGCCATTTTGATCAACTGTTGTTGAGTAGTCTTGACCATTGATCGTCATAGTCACGGTATCGCCTGTTGCGATATCGCCACCTGATGCCGTACCAGATACTGCAATGGTCTCACCGCTTTCAGTTGCGTTAATCACATCATCCGACGTAATAGCGTTAACCGCTACTGAACCCGCTGTTGCTGAGGTATCTACCGTATGAGTGGAAGTGCCTATGCTATCAACAGTATTGCCTGCTGCATCACTTGAACTAACCACCACATCAAACTCTGTGTCTGCTACCAAATCACTGCCGTCCACATCAACAGTCCAGTTGCCATTTTGGTCTACTGTTGTTGAGTAGTCTTGACCATTG
>NZ_JXYC01000095.1:0-736 GCF_000967665.1 Marinomonas sp. S3726
TACCCAGACCCCAAAGAGGAAATTCCCCAGTTCTGATTCATTTTCTATAAACTCGAACAACTGTACTGGGAGGGGTTCTTTAGTGACTATTTGCACACCATTTTTGTTTGCTTGAGCTTTAATTACAGTTACGTCATAAGCGAGCAGCAGCTTAGAAACGCCTGCTGCATGCGCTAAATGAAAGTAGACCATTAGGCCCGACCACCGTGTTCTAATTCCAAGCAACACCCCACGCCTTTTACAAATGAAGCTGCTTTTGTACTACCTTGAACGCCGCTTAATTCAATAGCTGCTCTAGACACTAATTTTTCTAAATACCGTTCATAGTCTTGAACCGTAAAAGGGCAAATTAGAACGGAGCTAATAGCTGTTTCAATTGGGTCTTTTTCGTTTCCAGTTGTCATAACGACCTCTCTACAAAGCTGAGATATCAAGTGGAATTGCAGCATACTGATTTGTGTTTTCGACGCGCTCATAAAAGCGAACATAAACCGCAGTGCCAACAGACTTTAAAGCATCTCTTAACGCTTCCATTGCCCGGTTCCATTCTTCGTCTTCGATGTTTAAACGCATCAAATCAAGAATTTTCCCAGTCTTAATTTCGTCTTTATTATTCGTTCGAAATGCTTGGCCAACGACCGCCTTAATATTGCCGTTTGCACCTTCACTCCAGCGTGATAAACACGAGTCAATTAACGCCTTAGCCGCCTCAATCTCTTCGGTGAAAGCAACCACC
>NZ_JXYC01000096.1:0-436 GCF_000967665.1 Marinomonas sp. S3726
AGCGCCAAGCATCGAAGTTTGCAGAGAGTTAGCTGTTTCTACGCCTGAAACACGCGTTGTCACACCTAAACTTCGGGTTCGTTGGGACGGTCATGAGTTTGATGTTCAGTACGTTCCCGGCGTCATGATCGGAGAAAAATTAAACGTTACTCACAACTCATGGCGTGAAGATTCAGTACAGGTTCATACCAAAGACATTGAAGGTCACGAGCAAATTCATGTTTGCCGTATTGTCATTAAAAACGAGTTTGGTTTTGCTGAGTCTTCTGCCGTATACGGAGAAGGTTACAAAACAGCAAAAACAACGGTTGCTGATACTTATAGAGACGAAATCGAGCACAAAATGACAGGAGCCGATTCTAACACCGAAGCGGAGAAATCACGGAAACGTAAAGAATTGCCACTTGGTGGTGATTTTAACCCTTACGCAACTTTG
>NZ_JXYC01000097.1:0-259 GCF_000967665.1 Marinomonas sp. S3726
AATTACCATGGACATCCAACATAATTTGACTCACTTTTAATCTTATTCTAGTTTTATTGAATTCACTCAAGGATGAGGAATCTAATATGCCTAAACCAAGAAAATCTTTAATAAGCCTTCAAGATACACCTTACTATCACTGTGTTTCACGTTGTGTGAGACGCGCTTTTCTCTGTGGCCAAGATGAACAGACAGGCCAAAGTTACGAACATAGACGTGGTTGGATAGAGGATAAGATATTCTCTCTTGAAGCTATCTT
>NZ_JXYC01000098.1:0-659 GCF_000967665.1 Marinomonas sp. S3726
ACATCACCGCGTGATGACGCAGATTGCCCGCTATGGCGCTCTATGTCCGCTGTTACTCGAGCTTGTAACGTTTTTCTATCAGGGCGAGAATATGTCATGTTGGTTGTACCTCATGTCCACGAAATATTGATACCCAGTCACCAGAAGTTAACTGGCAATCTAATAAAAAGTTCGCTTGATTTTTGTTACTGACATCACGTTCAACCGTTGCCGTAATCGCTAATAAATGCTCATCCACGACAAGCCATTCGACGGCTTCTGTTATATAGTCATTCATTAAATTAAGGGTCTCATGGGTCAACTTACTACGTTTTAACAACCACAATTTACTCCCTAAGCTTTGGTCATCTTCTAAGTCAATATCGCCCCAATAGCCGCGTTTATCGTTAGTACCGTCAGGGATTGAATCGTCATCATCCGCGCGGGCATCAGTAAATAGAGAAATATTGATCGCGTTATTTAACCAGGTAACTTTATCTTCTGAAGCGGGCAATAAATCGAATAAGTCAGTGTCACAATTAACACCAATAGAAAGCATCATTTTGGGTCTCCGACTGGGCGATCTTCTGCGTCTAAATGGAAGTGTTCTTGAACACTAATTGATCCAGCAATTACATCTTCAGCTGATTTTAAAGTTTTAACTTCCATTGTGCCGTCAG
>NZ_JXYC01000099.1:0-1381 GCF_000967665.1 Marinomonas sp. S3726
CGTTCGAGCTGATTTTCCAAGGTTCTTAGATGATGGGCGCGGCGTTGATGTTGGCCGAGTACTAGGCTCGTTTCAAGACTTTCAGACTGAGGAGCACGCTCACCCAACCGACGGAACCGAAGGCGGGAGCCGACACGTTATTGATATGAACACTGATGGTATTATTGATGCTTATTCCACACGATCATCAGGTGATGATGGCGGATATTTGACGGGAAGTAATACTGGTAGGTTTGGTGGTAGTGAAACTCGTGGGCGTAATACCGCGTTTGCTGGTTTTATCAAATATTAAGAGGTAATTATGGCAGATGAAATTAAAGCAAGAGGCCCTAAAAGAGCTTATGCATACGATAAAAATACTGGGGAGTTCGCAGGAGTTGTCTACGCTGACCCAGACCCGTTAGATGTGACTAATTGGTTGTTACCCGCATCATCAACATTTACGGTTTTAGATGATGCTCCAGCTGGGCATGTTGCAGTTTTTAAAGAAGGCGAAAAAAAGATACTAGTAGATAAGCGTGGTACCGAGTATTTTGATGAAAATGGTATTCACTATTTGATTAACCAGATAGGTGAAGATTTACCTGAAAACGCACTATTAGAGAAACCATACATACCTCCAACACTTGATGAGCAAACAAAAAAAGTGCAAAACCAATGTTCTATTAGAATCAATTCAAAGTGGAATCAAATTGGGCAGATTAACGCTGCATTAGGTGTTTATAGTGAACAAGAGCGAGCCGCTTGTTCTGAATGGGTAAAACTAAATCGTGACGCTTTAAAGGCTTTGTTACAACGGGCTGATCTAACTGAGATTAATGTTGAAAGTGACGAATTTTGGCCAAAATTGAATTAAAAGAAAGAGAAAGCGACTCAAAAGAATAGCCGTTCTAATGAGCCGCCAGATCATGTAAACCAAGTACATGAACCAGCCAAAGACTTTCTCGCTGCGAGCTCACAGCAAAGGGAGTCTATCAGAAAATTAAGGTAGGTTCACATGCAAGAAATTCGGTGCCGTTGTTGCGGCCGACTTCTAGCAAAAGCAAAGTATCTAGAGCTTGAAATTAAATGCTCTAGATGTAAAACAATTAACTTTTTGAAGGTCGTTGAACCTCATTTACAAGCGCCAATGAGCGCAACTAAGATTGAGGTTCAACATGGCCAACAAAACCCCGCCAAAACCGCTCGGTAAGAACGGTTTTAAATACCGCGAGCAGTACGGTGTAATCGTAATTTGTACTGATGAAAAACAGCAAGAAAATATCTTTAATGATCTGAAAAAACAAGGTCACAAGTGTAAAGTGGTGACTGTATGAAGATTGAAATCCATAACCGTTGTTCAGACCATGACTCTTACCGTTCCGAGCGCGTTAAGTCGTTA
>NZ_JXYC01000100.1:0-436 GCF_000967665.1 Marinomonas sp. S3726
AGCGCCAAGCATCGAAGTTTGTAGAGAGTTAGCTGTCTCTACGCCAGAAACACGCGTTGTCACACCTAAGCTTCGGGTTCGTTGGGACGGTCAAGAATTTGATGTTCAGCATGTTCCCGGTGTCATGATTGGAGAAAAATTAAACGTTACCCACAACTCATGGCGCGAAGATTCAGTACAGGTTCATATTACTGACCTTGAAGGTCACGAGCAGATTCATGTTTGCCCTATTGTCACTAAAAACGAGTTTGGTTTTGCTGAGTCTTCAGCCGTTTACGGTGAAGGTTACAAGACGGCAAAAACAACGGTTGCTGATTCTTATAGAGACGAAATAGAGCACAAAATGACAGGAGCCGACTCTAACACCGAAGCGGAGAAATCACGTAAACGTAAAGAGTTGCCACTTGGTGGTGAATTTAACCCTTACGCAACTTTG